>CAMWMT010000016.1 GCA_947175375.1 uncultured Clostridiaceae bacterium
ACACTGCCTATCGTCGGCATCCGCATTTGTGTATAAGAGACATGTATAATATTCCTGCCATAATATTTTTGTCTCCTTTGTGTTTGGTATCAATGCCTTTATTATACTGTCCTGAGAAAAATTTTCAATATAAAAGTGCAGTGTAATGGTATACGGATTTGTTATTGTTGATATTCAGATGAAATTTTAGTTGACAAATTGGTTTAAAAAGCATAAACTTACCATAGGTCTAAAAATATTAAACCAACAAGGATAAGAAAGGATGAGAGATTGGATGGTCATCTATATTATGACAGAGGCGGAATCACAGCTTGCGGATATCATATGGGAGCATGAACCAGTGGGGAGCGGGGAACTGGTCAGGCTTGCGCAGGAACGTCTGAACTGGAAGAAATCGACGACATATACAGTTCTTCGGAAAATCTGCAATAACGGGATCTTCCGGAATGAACATGCAGTTGTTGAGTCCTGTATGAGCAGGGACGAATATGCCAGACAAAAGGGGGAGCGGTATCTGGCGGAAAATTATGACGGCTCCCTTCCGGGGTTCGTGGCGGCATTTCTGAAGCGAAAGAAGCTGAATAAGGCAGAGGTCGAAGAGCTGGCGCAGATGATCGAGGAATACCGGGAACAGGAGGAGGAAAAGTGATGTGGAGGATGCCGGAAGAACTGCTTCACATGAGTCTGGTCAGCAGCTATTGTGTCCTTTTGATTCTTCCGGTCCGGTTTCTGCTGTCAGGATGCGGGAGAAAATATGCATGCGGTTTGTGGTTTGCCGTATTTGTGAATCTGGTTATACCATTTCATATTCAGGGCAGCTTCAGCCTGATTCCCGGGCAGATGGAATATCTTTATTCTGCCGGGCAAGCAGCGGGGATTTCCGGTGTGTCAGAGGGGAGAGAGAATGTTTTTTTGGATACTGGAGAAACAAAGGATATTTTACTGCCTGACAGAGCAGAAGCATTTTCGTCAGAGCCCAGACAAGCAGACCAGAGCCCGCTGACAGAACCGGGACCTTCTGGTCAGCCCGTACGGACAGGTGAAAGCAGGAAAGCAGATCTGACTGCCCTGTGGCAGAGACTGTTGGATATTCTGCAGATCATCTGGCTGCCGGGACTTCTTTTGATTCTTCTGTATAATCTGCTGTATGTCATGAAGATGAGAAAAAAGCTTTCCCGGGACCAGTGGAAGAGTTGGGATGAGAAAGAACGCATTGCAGAGCTTGATGGACTTCCAGGGCCTTTCCTGTGGGGGATCTGTCATCCGGTGATCTTCCTTCCGGCAGGACTGGAGGAATCAGAGAGAATCTGTATTGTCGCTCACGAGAGATGCCATCGCCGAAGAAAGGATTCTGTGAAAAAGCTGGCATTTTTCCTCGCGGTTTCCATACACTGGTTTAATCCGCTTGTCTGGCTGGCCTGGGCGCTGTTCTGCAGGGATATGGAAATCTGCTGCGATGAAGAAGTGTTTGCCATTTCCGGAGGTGTTTCCCGCAGACAGTATGCGCAGAGCCTTCTGAAATATGCGGCGGCACAGAACGGATACCAGGTGTCTTCACTGACCTTTGGAGAACCTTCTGCGCGTATGAGAATCCGGCATATTCTCAGTTTTCGGAAGAAACATATGCTCCTGCAGGGCACTGCAGGTCTGGCGATGGCAGCAATGGTGCTGGGGCTGGTCATACGGCCGGTTGCCGCAAAGACTGTGGCAATGCCGGAATACGTGGTAAATACAGAGGAGGCTGATATGCCTGAAATGGAAGCCCTGCCTTTAGAGAATGCAGGATTTTCGTCAGGGACGGAAGCTGCTGTTTTTTCAGAAGCTCCGGAAAGCGAAATACTGGAGCCTGTATGGAATCCGGAGCATCGCATGGGTTATCAAAGGGTGGAACTCACGCATGTGATCCGAGAAGACTTTACCTGGTTTACGCCGGACCTTCGTCCGGAAGGAGAACTGGAGATGCTGGCGAGGACGGCGCTTCAGGAACTGTACGACCTGACAGGATACCAGGTGGAGAACTGTGTCTATGAATGCAATGATATGGGAACCTTTTTCTTCGCCCGGACTCCGGAAGACCTGGAGCACAGCCGTATCTTTTACGCGAGATCCTTTGGGGAAGAGGAAGGCTATGATGAACTGGTGATCCCGTCTATGGACTATGTGAACGCCAGAAGAGTATGGTTCTCGGATGTACAGCAGCTGGATATCCCGGAAAATGCAGAAACGATGAGTGATGGAGAGCTGGCCGTGTGGTTTCTGGAGCGCAGCGCGGTCTATCGGGGAGAGAAGGTCGACCATACGGAATCCGTACCGGAACCCTGGTCGCAGAGAGTGTATACAACAGAAGGAACATATTATGAGATGACGCTGGAGGGCAGTTTTATCGGAGTGAGCAGCATCTATGGTCCTTATCCGGAGGAATTCTCTCATTAAACAAAGTCATGGGAAAGGAAAAACAGACAGATGAACAGGAAAAAAATATGCAGTCTGATACTTGCAGGTATACTGATGGCAGGGCTGACAGCCTGCCAGAATGAGAAAGAAGCAGAGGCAACAGAGGAAAACAGCCTGCAGGATCAGGCGGAAACCATGGAAGAGGTAACGTTGTCCGAACCGAAAGACGAGATCGACCTGGAAGAAGATGTGGAAGACACAGAGGCCGTTCAGGAGATATCAGAAGAGAGAGATACCATTGATAACGAAGGCATGAAAGATCAGTACATGTCTATACTGTTGGATATCTGGACAAAAAACAGGCTTCCTGATGGAAGCGCACTGGATTCTCTTGCAGAATTTGAAGAAATGTCTGACAACAAGTTCTCTGTATGTGATATTGATGGGGACGGTAAGCGGGAACTGATCATTCAGTATGTGACAGCTTCTTCAGCCGGAATGATGGAGCTGATCTATGATTATGATGGCGGAACAAAAAGTGTCAGAAAACAGTTTGTGGAATATCCGGCACTGACCTATTATGACAACGGTATGATCGAAGCCGGCTGGAGCCATAACCAGGGGCTTGCCGGGGATGCATTATGGCCCTATACACTTTTTCAGTATGATCCCGAAGAGGATGCCTGGCATGTGGTGGCAAGCGTAGATGCGTGGAGCCGGGAGAGGTCGGAGACGAACTGGAGCGACAATTCCGGTTTTCCGGAGAAGACTGATGCGGACGGAGACGGAGTGGTGTACTATATCTGGCCGGAAGGAGTATATGAAGGCATTGATCCTGTTGACGGAACCGAATATGAACAGTGGAGAGATTCTTATCTGGGCGATGCGAACGTGCTGGATATTGTATATGAAGAGATGACAGAGCAGAATATCTATATGCTGGAGTAGAAAATATTGCTTCCCGGGACTTTACCCGGGAGTTTTTTTGCGATAAAATATATAAATAGTTCTATAACAGGACTAACGATTAAAAGGAGAACGACATCATGGGACATTTGACAACAAGAGACGCTTACAAGAATCTGGAGGAGCGGATCAACTGGTTCACCCAGGGGGCTCCGCCTTCGGACACGCTGTATAAGATCCTGCAGGTACTGTATACAGAAAAGGAGGCAAAATGGGTGGCGCGCCTTCCCGTGCGTCCGTTTACGCTGAAGCGGGCAGCGAAGATCTGGGGCACCACAGAGGCGAAAGCAGAGAAGCTTCTGGATCATCTCTGTGAGAAAGCGCTTCTGGTGGATTCGGAATACAAGGGACAGCGTCAGTTCGTCATGCCGCCGCCCATGGCAGGATTTATTGAATTTGCGCTCATGCGCACCAGAGGGGATATTGACCAGAAATATTTAAGCGAGCTTTATTGGCAGTATATGAACGTGGAAGAAGATTTTGTCAAGGACCTCTTTTTCGTCACGGAGACAAGGCTTGGCAGAGTTTTTGTACAGGAGCCGGTGCTGACCAATGACAAGACGAACCACATTTTGGATTATGAGCGTGCCACACATATTGTAGAGGACGCGAAGTATATCGGTCTTGGCACCTGCTATTGCCGGCATAAGGCTTATCATGCAGGGCATCCCTGTGAGATTGACGCCCCATGGGATGTATGTCTGACCTTTGACAATGTAGCGCGTTCTCTGGCAGAGCACGGAGAATATGCAAGGCTGATCTCAAAGGAAGAGGCAAAGGACGTGCTGGAACGTTCTTATGAGAGCAATCTGGTGCAGATCGGGGAAAATGTAAGGGAGCATCCTGCTTTTATCTGCAACTGCTGCGGATGCTGTTGTGAGGCGCTGCAGGCAGCCAGAAAATTCAGCCCCATGCAGCCAGTGGCAACGACCAATTATATTCCGGAGATATCTCTGGAAACCTGCATCGGCTGCGGAAAATGCGCAAAGGTCTGCCCGATTCTGGCTATCGCTATGGAGGAGGCGAAGGAAAATCCCGATGGGACGAAGACAAAGAAACATCCAAAGATCGATAAGGAGATCTGCCTTGGCTGCGGCGTCTGCGCAAGGAACTGTCCCACGAAGGCAATTGAACTGAAGCGCCGTCCGGTCCAGGTGATCACGCCGGTCAATAGCACGCACCGGTTCGTGCTTCAGGCGATCGAGAAAGGCACTCTGCAGAACCTGGTCTTTGACAATCAGGCTTTCGCCAATCATCGCGCTATGGCTGCGGTATTCGGGACGATCCTGAAGCTTCCGCCGCTCAAGCAGGCACTGGCCAGCAAGCAGTTCAAATCCATCTATCTGGATAAACTGTTGTCCATGCAAAAAAAGCAGGCAAAATAAAGAAAAAGAGGTTGTCGAAAAATGTAGCCCCGGCTGCTTATCATACAGCCGGGGCGACATTTTCGCTTTAAAGAACTTATGCAGCTGAAAATGTGGTTATCCGATCAGTACGGTCTTTCCTTCAAACGCGAATCCATAGGACCAGATCCGTTCTGCCGGGATTCCTTTGGCTTCGAGAGAATCAGCGTATTTCTTTTCCGCAATCTGATCCAGTGCTGATTTCACGGTATCTGCCAGCGTTGGTTCTTTTCGCGGGTTCCTTACCTTGAATTCCAGAATATAGGCATCATCCGATGCAGACTGCGGTTCGAGCATCACATCATATCTGCCAAATCCGCTTTCCCGGTTGGACAGGATCGTATACCGCCCGGTCAGATCTACCATCAGTCCGAGGACGAAGCCATGATAGAAGCGCTCTGGTTCGGATTCCGAGGGCTGGGCACCGGTGTCAAAATAGCTAAAGGTCTTCCTTGCGACCCGGTTGATATATTCATTCATCGCATCCAGATCATGAAGCATAAGGGCCTTGATAAAGTCATTATAGGCAGAAATGTGCTGGGAAAACCATCCCCGGATCAGATGTTCAAACATGATCCGGACTTCCTTGTTTGTCAGCATCAGCCGGTATTCTTCGGTTCCCATCTCCTCATTGATCCAGTAGTCATCTACCTTCAGGTATCCGCCCGCCAGAAACAGACTCCAGACAGCGTGCTCGCTCTGATCCAGCTGGTCAAAGACGATCTGTTCGTCGATCTGCGTGTGCAGGCTTCCGCCCTTCAGCAGGTCTTCCATGGTAGTCTTGATCTCCCGGCTTCCTTCCCGAACCAGCTTTTCAACCAGACTGTTACTGCTGGTATTGGCCCAGTAGGCGGACAACTTTCCTGTTCTTAAATAATTCATGATTGACCAGGGATTGTAGATATCTGTCTGTCCTCCAAATGTAAAGCCGTCATACCATGCTTTCACCCTTTGCCGATGTTCAGACATATGATATTCTTCCAAAGCATTCCATACTTCCTGCTGGGTAAAACCAAAACTGTCTGTATATTGATCAGAAGTAGAAGTTACGACCGTCAGATTGTTCAGATCAGAAAAGATAGATTCCTTGCTGACCCTGGTAATTCCGGTCATAATGGCACGGTTCAGGTAGGGATTGGTCTTAAAAGTAGAGTTGAACATATTTTTTATAAAATCAACCATTTCCTTCCAGTATCCATGCACATAGGCCTCCTGTATGGGCGTATCATACTCATCCAGCAGGATGATGACCTTACTGCCATAATAGTCTGCCAGATATTTTGAGAGACATCTCAGGGAACTGAAAGCCATATAAGGATTCATTTCGGCAGATACGCTCCAGAACTGCTTTTTCTCTTCCTCGTTCATCCGACCGCCGATCGGCAGGAAATCATAGCGATTATACAACTCCCTGATGATCTGGCCGATCTGTTTTCTCGCATTTTCAAATGAATTTTCTTTCACATCGGCAAAGCTGAAAAAGATCACCGGGCAGGTGCCCTGAAGTTTCCTGTACTTTTCATCTTTCCAGATATCAAGTCCCTGGAAAAGATCCCCTCTGCCTGCATATTCCACGGACAGGAACTGTGTCAGCATGCTCATATTCAGTGGCTCGCCACAGCGTCTGGGACGGGTGATGAGCGTGACGGCGTCATGATTTTCCCACCATTCCCGAATGAAATCAGTCTTATCAATGTAAAACAGGTTCTGCTCGATCAGATAGCTGAAATCCTGATGGCCGATGCCGATGGTCCTTGCCATAGGTAATGCTCCCTTCAAATGTGTTGAGTATATTATAATCGGAAAGGAGCGATTGTTCAATCAAAAATCACAGATAGCTGTGTAGATCTGATCGGAACTGTTCTTCTATGGAGATCAGCTTTCGGCAGAGCTCCTTTGCGGTATGGTCCGCAGCCTGGTACTGGTTTAGATAACGGTACAGCGTCTTGATGCCCATATCGCAGCCTTCCGTCATCAGGTCAGCAACCGTGGCATTACTTTCATCCATGGACATCTTCATGTTGGTCTTCATCCAGGACATGCCCTTTGCCATGATGCTGGGGTCTTTTTCCTCACTGTGATGCCGAAGCAGCTGCTCATGGATCTCATTTCCCAGCTCTTCATGATGGCTTTTGCTTTTGGTCAGAAGCTGTTTCATATCAGAATCGGTAATCTTTTCCAGGACTTCATCAATGGATGCCACTGCCATCTTGCTTCCGGAGTCACATTCTTTTAAAAGGTTGATCGTATCATTGTTTTCCATATTATTAACCTCCTGCATGTGTTGAGTGTCTGTATCTGTAGTATGCAGAAGAACGGCCATAATTATGTATCTGGGTCGGTCATGAAAAAAGAGAATCAGGGATATTCCGGAAAGCGCTGGCATGCACAGGAGTATCTTGTGAGCCGTAGAAAATTATAGTAAAATTAAGGAAAAATTCTTAAAATGGCAGGGGAGAGTTATATGACTTTCTGGGAGATCGTTTGTGCAAATCTGTGGAGTATAGGTTTCCAGATCATATTTATGGTGTGTACCATGCGGGTTCTTCTGGGACGCATTCCGAACAGGGGAAGAAAACACAGGCTGAAAAGTGTCATGCTTGCTTTTTTTCTGTGTGCTCTGCTGTCCTCATTGGGTGCTGTCTGTTATCTGAACGGGATCTGGAAGCTGAAGTTTGAGGCCGGACAGATTCTGTGGGAATATTTTGTGGTTGCCTGCTGGACGTTTTTTGCGGGATTTGTGTACGGAATTCCGGTTACAGTCGGTTGGATTACGGTTCTTCTGGGCGAGATTCTTGGTTCCTATGGGAGCCTTCTGGCGGATCTGTTTGCCTATGGCAGGAGTTTTCACCTGGATATCCCGCAGGAGCGCAGAGAATATCTGTTCTGGTTTCTGGTGATCTCGCCGGCTTGTATGTTCTTCTGCCTGTTTCTTGTCCGAAAGCTCGGAAAGAGCTACCGGCAGTGGGTAGAGCGGGAGAATCGGAAGAAAAGTATCCTGTTTCTTATCAGCATTTATCCAGTCCTCTCCCGCCTGATCATATGGATGGCGGCGTTTTGTGCCAGATGGGAAAGCGAGAATCTTCTGGCATCCTTAAGCCTGGTCTTTATGTTCCACCTGATTCTGGTATACGTGGGCAGGGATGAACAGCAGAAGGAGCGTATCGCACAGCAGCAGGTCAGCCTGATGCAGCAGAATGCCTACATTGAGAAGATGGAGAAGATTCAGTCGGAGGTCCGCCGGTTCCGCCATGATTTTAAAAATATGATGGCAGGCATGTACCTGCATGCGGAGGAAGGAGATCTGGAGGCACTCCAGGATTTTATTCAGGAGATGACGGAGGATTTCGACCGGCAGGCGGGCAGCCAGATCCGGCTCATGAACCAGCTTGCCAACGTGCATATGACAGAATTGAAGGGCCTTCTGCTGGAAAAGCTGGCACAGATGCAGAAGGAAGAGATCCTGTGTGAACTGGAAGTATTCCGCCCATTGGAGGGGACACGGATGCGCACCGTGGATCTGTGCAGATGCCTGGGCATTCTTCTGGACAATGCGGTGGAAGAGGTATGCGGGAAAAAGGACGGCTGTATCCATGTGATGATCAGCAGTCAGGAAGGATGTACGACCTTTCGGGTGAAAAATACATTATATGGGACCGTGGATCTGCACCGTCTTGGGACCGAAGGATATTCTGCCAAAGGGAGTGGACGGGGGATTGGGCTGTCCAGTTACCGGCGGATACTGGATAAGTATGATTTCGTGCTGTCGGCCACTATAGTGCGGGATGGATATTTTATACAGGAGTTCAAAATCCAGGAGGCATGAAGGTATCTGAATACAACAGAAAAATTTCCGGACCGGCGGATAAGGCGGTATGGATGGGAAACTATGATCAGGAGGTGGGGAGGATGCTGCCGGTTTATATTTGTGAGGATGAGGAACAGATTCGGGAAGCGGAACGGGTATATATCGAAAAGAAGATTTTAATCGAAGGCTATGATATGGAGATCGTGGCGTGCACCGGGAGTCCGAAAGAGCTTCTGGAAGCGTTGTCTGGGGAACAGAACCGGGGCATCTATTTTTTGGATGTGGAGCTTAAGGGAGCTTCCATGGACGGATTTGAGCTGGGCCAGAGGATCCGGAAAAAGGATGCCAGAGGTTTTCTAATCTATGTGACGGCATATCAGGAGCTGGCATTTGAGACCTTCCGGTATCATCTGGAAGCACTGGATTATATCTGCAAGCAGGTCGAGACACAGATGTATGCAGGCATCTCCCATTGCCTGAAGGTGGTCACTGAGCGGATGAGCGAGGAAAAAGGGCGGCAGCAGGCATATGTCACCGTGAAGGCGCTGGATGTAGTCCGGCATATTCCGGTGGATGAGATCCTGTATTTTTCTACTACCGGGCGTACGCACCGGATCGAGCTTCATACGGAGCGGGAGCGGCTTGATTTTATCGGAAGCATGCAGGAGCTGGAGCAGGAACTGGGATCGCGTTTTCTGCGAATCCACAGAGGTTGTCTGGTCAATGCAGATCAGATCGCGGGAATTGATGGGAAGCAGAAGGAAATCCTGCTGCAAAATGGCGAACGGTGCACTTTTTCACGGAGTATGAAGCGCAAAATCCTTGAGCGGATGTCCGTTCCGGCAGTGAGATGAACTGTTTGGGCATTTTATATATAGTATAGTCTGACAGATGGTATAATGTCGACAGCAATAATGCCGCGCTGTTCTGGGTTCGGCAAAGGCAGGACAGGGAAGACAGCGGAGGCTGGCATAATGATATTATAATATCTGGAGGAATGTATAAAATGACTATGACCAACATAAAAAAGAAACAGCTTTTCATCTTTCTGATTATATCCTATGGCGTTACATATCTGATGGGACTGCTGATGTGGTATGGCAGTGGGGTTTCTATGGATCTGAGCGCCTTTCCAAGCGCGCAGATGATGTATCCGGCGGCGGGAGTGATGCTGGCATACCTGTTGGTGGGAGATGGGGAACGGAAAGTAACCAGGTGGTTCTACGGCTGCTTTCTCCTGGCGACTGTCCTGATGATCGTGCTGTCCATCCTGTCCGTATTGGCGCCTGGTCAGATGATGCCGCTTTCCGGCAGTGAGATTTCCATATGGGTACTGGCGCAGCAGTTCGTGATGATTGGCGGAAGTATTCTGTGCTGGCCCATGCTTCTGCTGGACGGAAAAGAACGAAGAAGGGCCTGCGGATTTCAATGGAAGAACTGGAAGCCTGCCCTGTTCTGCATCCTGCTGTTTTTCGTATTGTATCTTCTGCGCGCCGGGATCGCTTATGTTCTGGGCGGAGAAGGGGATTTTATGGTGGAGATCCTGACAAGCTCTGCAACATGGATCAATCTGCTGTTCATGCCCGTGAATTTTCTTATGGTGTTCATTGCCTTCTTTGGTGAAGAATATGGCTGGCGTTATTATCTGCAGCCGATTCTGCAGGAACGTTTCGGGCTGCGAAAAGGCGTGCTGATCCTGGGCGTCGTGTGGGGATTGTGGCACCTGCCGTGCGATTTCTTTTATTATGTGACGCCGGATAAGGGAATCATTATGACGGTGTCGCAGATCATTACCTGTGTGACGCTCGGTATCTTTTTCGCTTATGCTTATGGGAAGACGAATAATATCTGGGTGCCGGTCATCCTGCATTTTATGAACAATAACCTGGCTCCGGTCATCACCGGCACCTACTCTGCAGATGTCCTGCAGAATCAGGATGTTACCTGGGGGATGATCCCTTCGGCTGTGCTCATAAACGGAATACTCTTCGGATTCTTTCTGCTGTCCGGGGTGTTTCGGGAGGAGAAGGTATAAATAAATGTTGAAAGTTGCCGGCCTGTATGATATTTTATTCTTGTATTTGTATATATTATAAGAAACGGGCAGGGGAGCACAAAAGAGAGAGCTATGAGCAGGGATAACAGATATGAGCGTGGTCTGGTTGATGAACTGAAAGCCAGACTAATAAGGATTTTCGTAGCTGTACTGGTATTTTTATTGTTGATCGCGGGAATAACGATAGCGATCATAAGAAGCAGGAATGCTGCAGAAAAAGAAAGTTATGAGAGTAAGATCAAAGAACTGGAAGAAGAGAACGAGAAGCTTTCCGATCCTGCTGCTCAATATGAAGTGGCTACAAAAGAGATCGATATTGGCTTGATAAGGTCAGAAATAAAGGATATTGCGGAACTTGCCACAATCGAATATTTCTATACGGACGCGGGTAAATTCGAAGATTCTGCGGAGTTGTTTGGAAAGGAACTTCCGTTTTCTTTTACAACAAAATCATTTATTGCCAAATGGGATGGAGTAATTAAAGCAGGTGTAAAAGCAGATCAGATTACAGTGGAAGTTAAGGATGCGGATAAAGAGATCGTCGTACATATTCCGAAAGCGGAGATACTTTCCCATGAGATTGATGAAGACAGTATTGAGACGCTTGATGAAAAGAATGGTTTATTCAATCCAATCAAAATTGAAGACATCAGGGAATTTGATACCATCAGTAAAGAGGCTATGGAGCAGAGGGCGATCGAGAATGGCCTCCTGAATAAGGCTTTTGAAAATGCAAAAGCGATTATTTACAGGCTGCTTGATACAGAGATAGTGGAAGAACTGGAATACACGATCGTATTTGAAGTAATAGAAAGATAGTTTGTATAGAACGAAGAAGGGGTTGCCTGAAAATACAATTCCGGCTGTATGATAAGCAGCGCTGTGTGGATTGGAGCGGACAGTGAGTCGGCTTTGTCTGTCTCAAACGGACGTCTAAGTCCGATTGAGACAGACAAAGCCGATTCACTGTCCGATACATTCCATACGAGCGCTTATCATACAGCCGGAATTGCACTTCCCGACACCCCTCTTTTCAAATTATTAAAAGCGTTGCCGGATGCCTTTTCTTCTGGTATTCTATGTATAGTGCTCCAACAGCTGTCCACAAAAGAGACATCAGTTACTTGAAAAATGGGAGAACAGAATGATAAATAAAAAGAAACTGTTACAGTTCTACATCGAACAATATACAAGGGAGGGCAGGAGGAAACCAAGGAAGCCCCCCAAATACTCGGGAATGGAAAAGAAGGCGGAGGCGCTCCGGCGGACGCTGCGCAGCGCAAAGCCCTCCAGGGTCAACATCCGGAATCTGGAGGACCTGCACCGACAGATCAAAAATATGGCGGGCTTTGCCATCCGGAAGAACCGGGAGCAGATCCTGGCCCTGGTCAATGAAGAGTTCCTGCCAAAGCTGGTACAGCTGGATCTGGGGATGCTTCTGGAGGAGCAGAAGGAAGGCATGGATGGAGAATTCCTGGCCTATCTTCGGCGTGCCATGCCGGGGCGGATCTGCCAGGAATCGCTCTTTACCCTGTATCCTGCGTATCGGCAGCATAAAGTCAAGAACAAGATCCTGGAGCTGGTGCCCATGCGGCCGGAGATGGAATTTGCGGAGGTGCGGGAGATGTACAGGCATTTTATCCTGCATATCGGTCCGACCAACAGCGGCAAGACCTTCCGCTCCCTGGAGCGCCTGAAGCTGGCGCAGCGGGGAGTCTATCTGGGTCCTTTACGTCTGCTGGCGCTGGAGGTCTATGAGCAGATGAACAAATATAAGGTTCCATGTACCATGCGGACCGGGCAGGAATGTATCGAAGAAGAAGACAGCCGGGTCACAGCTTCCACGATCGAGATGGCGGACTTTGATGAAAACTATGATATTGCCGTCATTGATGAAGCGCAGATGGTCACAGATCCGGACAGGGGACATTCCTGGACAAAGGCGATCCTGGGGATCCGCGCCGGAGAGATTCATATCTGTATGAGCCCGGCGGCGGAACAGGCGATCATCCATCTGATCGAGCTGTGTGGGGATGACTATGAGATCGAGCGGTATGAGAGGAAGACGGCACTGATCTGTGAGGACGAGCCCTTTGTATTTCCGGATGACGTGCGCAAAGGAGACGCACTCATTGTATTTTCCAAGAAATCCGTCCTGGACGTGGCGGGGAGGCTGGAGGAACAGAAAATCAATGCCAGCGTCATTTATGGTAGTCTGCCACCGGAGATCCGCCGTCGCCAGATGCACCTGTTCAACAGCGGCAGAACAAAAGTGGTAGTTGCCACAGATGCCATTGGCATGGGTTTGAATCTTCCGGTTCGCAGGATCGTGTTTTTGCAGGCAGAGAAATATGACGGAGTCAGCAGACGGCCGCTGCTGGTGTCGGAGATCAAGCAGATCGCCGGGCGCGCGGGACGGTTTGGAATCTATGATTCCGGCTATGTAAATGCCATGGGGGCAGAAGAACTGGAATACATCCAGGAGCGGTATGAGGCCGACGAAATGCCGGTCAGCCAGGTGAATCTGGTATTTCCACAGATCCTGCTGGATATTGAGGCGCCTATGGATGAGCTTCTGAAGATCTGGCATGATGTGACACCGACGGAACCATTTGTCAAGGAAAATATTGACGAGGCTCTGTATCTGTACGATCAGGCCAGACGTTATAAGGAGATGATTGACGGTTTTGACAATAAGCATGTGCTGTACCGGATGATCACCTGCCCCATCGATATCAAGGACCGGTGGGTGGTAGCGCTCTGGCTGGAGTACTGTAAGACCTATACCGCAGATGTATCGTTGGAAAAACCGGTGCTTCACCGGGATAAAAGCAGAGGGATTATGCAGTATGAGACCTACTACAAGCAGCTGGACCTGTATTATCAGTTTTCTCACCGGATGCAGAAGGTCATTGATGAAGAATGGCTGGAGAATGAGCGGGAGAAGACAGAGATGGCGATCATGCGGTATCTGACAAAGGGCAAATACAAATATATCGCCCGGTGCAAATACTGCGGGAAACTGCTCCAGCTGGGATCACCGTTCCAGGTATGCGATCGGTGTTATCGTCAGAATGGAAGGCAGGATCGCTTTCGGCGGAATGAAAGAACAGAAAAAAGATAAAGTGACGCAAAGAGACAGGCAGAACCGGATATAATGAAGGGAAAGCGTCAGCGGAGGAAGAGATATTATGGCAAAAGGAAGTGTGAAAGAGCAGACACGGAGTAAGATCAAGGTTCCGAAACAATACGAAGTATTGATCTTTAATGACGATTTTACCCCCATGGACTTTGTAGTGGGGGTACTGATGCAGATCTTTGATAAGGATCAGGCGACTGCAGTGTCGCTGATGATGAGCGTTCATAAAGGAAGCTGCGCGGTTGCCGGAGTCTATCCGCGGGATCTGGCGCAGACAAAGGCGGCAGAGGCGGTGCAGTGGGCGAGAGAAGAGGGATATCCGCTGAAAGTGGAGGCAGTATGCCGTTGAACATGCTGATTTCCAGGAATCTATGCCCATGGCAGGTCGAATAAGGAGATTTGGACAGTGTTTAACAGGAATGACAGAGATAGAAGGGAAAGATTTGGTAATCAGTTTGGATAGAGGATGACGGAAATGGAGTTTACAAAAAAGATGCAGAAGGTGATGGAACATGCGGTACAGCTGGCGCAAAAGAACCATCATCGTTATTTTATGCCGGAACATATGGTCTACGGAATGACATTTGATGAGGATTTTCAGAGGGAATATGAGGCTGGCGGAGGGGACAATGAAAGATTACGACGGGACCTTCTGGGATTTTTGAAGGAGCAGGCAGGCAATGCGGGAGAGAAAGAAGCACCCCAGGTGACGCTGGATGCACAGCGGGTGTTTCGCATGTCCGAGGAACAGGCAGGGACCAGCGGCAGGGAAGCGGTGGAGGTGAGCCATCTTCTGGCATCCCTGATGCGGCTGGAAGAAAGTTATGGGCTGTACTATATGGCGGTGCAGGACGTGGACCTGGTGGAGATTCTGGGAGAGATGTCCCGTGAGAGCCTGTCAAGAGAGCGGGGCAGTGATCCGGAAGGCGGCAGGCAGCCGGAGCCGATGGCCGCCGGGGAGGAGTCGGAGAACGGGACATCTGACAGAGCCGAACGCTTTCGGAGTTTTTTGGAAAATATGAATGAGACCTGTAAGAAACAGAACCCGTTGATTGGACGGGAAAAGGAGATGGAGCGAACCATCCAGATCCTCTGCCGGAAAGATAAGAACAATGTCCTCCATATCGGAGAGCCAGGGGTGGGCAAGACTGCCCTGGCATATGGGCTGGCACAGAGGATTCAAAAGGGTCAGGTTCCGGAGCCGCTGCAGGGAGCCGTGCTGTATGCCATGGACCTGGGAGGGCTTCTGGCGGGAACCCAGTACCGGGGGGATTTTGAGAAACGTTTGAAGGAGATCATGGAGGGGCTGTCAAAGGAGGAGCGTCCGATCCTGTATGTGGATGAGATCCACAATATCGTGGGAGCCGGGGCGGTGAACGGAGGGAGCCTGGATGTAGCGAATCTTTTGAAGCCCTATCTGGCGGCCGGGCGTATCCGGTTTATCGGGGCGACTACCTATGAAGAGTACAAGAAACATTTTTCCGGAAGCCGAAGCCTGGTGCGGAGGTTTCAGAATGTGGATATTGAAGAACCGTCGAAGGAGGAGGCAGTGGCAATCCTGAAGGGGCTGAAGGCGGGTTATGAGCGGTTTCACGGCGTGCGCTACAGTGTCAAAGTGCTGGAGCATGCGGTGGAGGTCAGCAGCCGGTATATCAACGAACGATTTCTTCCGGATAAAGCGATCGATCTGATCGACGAGGCGGGCGCTTACCGGAGGCTGCATCCGCTGGAGCAGAAGACGCAGACGGTCAGTAAAGCGTTGATCGATGAAGTGCTGTCGAAGACCTGCAGGATTCCGGCGCAGACGGTGGAAAAAGGAGAGACCGAGAAGCTGGCAGGGCTGGAAGAACAGATGAAGAAACAGATCTTCGGACAGAACGATGCCATCGCCCAGGTGGTCAATGCAGTCAAATTTTCCCGTGCCGGATTGAACGAGGAGAATAAGCCGGTAGCATCCTTCCTGTTTGTAGGCGCTACCGGAGTGGGAAAGACTGAGCTGGCGAAGGTGCTTGCTTCGGAGCTGGGAATCTCGTTTCTCCGGTTTGATATGAGTGAATATGCGGAAAAGCATACGGTAGCCAAGCTGATCGGTGCGCCGGCAGGTTATGTGGGCTATGAGGAAGGAGGCATTCTGACTGAGGAGATCCGGAAACATCCCCATGCGGTTCTTCTGCTGGATGAGATCGAGAAGGCCCATCCGGATATTTTCAATGTGCTTCTGCAGGTGATGGATTATGCGACGCTGACAGATAACCAGGGGCGGAAAGCAGACTTCCGGAATATCATCCTGATCATGACATCCAATGCCGGAGCCAGCCGGGTGGGGAAGAGCCGGATCGGTTTTGGCAGCGCAGCAGTCAATATGGATGCACTGACTGAGGCAGTGAAGCAGACCTTCCAGCCGGAATTCCGGAACCGTTTAAGCCGGATCGTGTTATTCGGCAGTATGGATGACCGGATGGCGGAAAAGATCACGGATAAAAAGCTGCGGGAACTTGCCGACAAGCTGGCAGTGAAGAAGGTAGAACTGACGGTGGCGCCACGGGCAGCAGAATATGTGAGGAAAGCCGGCATTACCAATGAATACGGGGCACGTGAGATCGACCGGGTGATCGCAGGCGAGGTGAAGCCTCTGCTGGCAGACCTCCTGCTCTTTGGGAAGTTGAAAAAGGGTGGAAAGTGTAAGCTGGATGTAAAGGATGGAAAACTGGTGATAAAATAGAAACGAGAAGTTGTCGGAAAATGCAGCCCCGGCTGTATGATAAGCGCTCGTATGGAGTGTATCGGACATTGAATCGGCTTTG
>CAMWMT010000017.1 GCA_947175375.1 uncultured Clostridiaceae bacterium
ATCTTCGGAGATCATGACACAGATAGCAGACGGTCCTTTGTCATACTGCTCCATCTCAAAAAAATAATACAGTATCCCGTCAACACAACGAAAATCTCCATCCTCCACATCCTGCTTCCGACTGATGATGTCCGTCACGTATTCCCACGTATCCAGATCCTCTGAGCGATACAGCTTTACCGTATAGGTTCCATTCTCCCCATCCGGGTCCGGATTATTAATCGTGCCTTCGATCAGTGTGTGTGTCAGAAACC
This sequence comes from uncultured Clostridiaceae bacterium, assembly GCA_947175375.1. Taxonomy (GTDB): domain Bacteria; phylum Bacillota; class Clostridia; order Lachnospirales; family Lachnospiraceae; genus Hominiventricola. The sequence goes on from CAMWMT010000017.1 coordinate 255, forward strand.
AGGTATCCTGCTTTTTTATAAGAACCGGATCAATAGCAAGCTCATCTGTCTCAAGGACTGTCTGGTCACTGATAAACGCACCCTCCTCTGTCAGTTGAAGAATGTGTGTTTCATTCTCATGATTGCTGTAGGCAACTGCATACGCCGTAGCCCCATCGTCCGACATCTCCTGCCCGACTCCGTCCATTCTGGACGGCATCTCCTGCACGTAGATCCAGGAAGCAGACAAGCCGTCATACCGGTGTACCACTTCTCCGTTCTGATCCAGTAGGCAGATCCCTTCTTCCACGCTGGTCACGATATGGTCTCCCAGAAATTTCGCATCCGCATTGTGATACCCCGACAGAGTGAAACCATTCTCGTCTGTCCCGGTCCTGCCCACTGCAAGTGCCAGTAACCCCACCAGCACGCCCAGTGCCGGAACCAACATCTGTCTGTTCATGTATGCTTTCCTTCTTTAATATGAATGTCCACATTTTGGATGATTATAACATTATTACCCGATTATTACAAGTACCGCAGATTTTTGTCCCTTTTCCTTTGGTTCTGCATATCCGGATACTGGTGATTTCACTGGTCCTACATTGAAGTTTCAGGAGAACGATGATATAATCAGAACAGCTGATCGGTATTTGTTGATCTGAGGAGATAATATATTGAAATTAGATATCATTGGTTCGGTTGCCAGCGGAAAAACCACTTTGGCAAGAGAACTATCGGAAAAATATCAAATTCCATTTTATGAAAAAGATAATATTGTATGGAAGCGCACTGCTGACAGGGATAAAAAAAGAAGCGCGGAAGAAAGAGACCGAATTTTTAAAGAAATTATAGAGAGTGAGAACTGGATTGTCGAAGGTACACCCAGAAAATGTCTAAAAGAAAGTTTTGCATATAGTGATTATATTATTTTACTTGATATCAATACCGGCACCCGGCTGTTTCGAGTGTTCAGACGTTGGATCAGGCAACGAGCAGGAAAGGAAAAGTACAATTCCAGACCAACTCTTAAATTTCTTTGTTACAATATAAAGTGGGTATTTGAATTTAATATAGAGCGAAAAGAAACAATCGAATTGTTATCTGAATATGGTACAAAATATAAAACCTTTTATAACTCAGAGCAGGCAATTCAGTTTATTGAAAAAATGTATTCATAAATATCAGGACACTGTAATGATAGCGAGGGGGATTTCCAGATGAATATACAGAGTCTGATTATAAAAAAGCGACTCTGATTGTCAGGAAAACAGCAAAAGGAATGTTTCTATACGATGTGATAAACATAAAAATGTATTTATGCAAAGATAATAAATATAGAAAACGAGGTAAACCAGTGTGTTTTATAGATTAGCGGAAGAAAACGATATAGAAGAGATTTACAATTTGATCAAAACCGCAATATGCAACATGGAAAAGCAGAATATTTTTCAATGGGATGAGCTGTATCCTGTAAAAGAAGATTTTCTTGAGGACATTCGAAAGCAGCAGCTTTTCATTGGCTTATTGGATGATGCTATTTCAGTAGTATATGCTGTAAATAAAGAATGTGAAGAGGAATATCAAAATGGAAAGTGGAAATATCCAGATTGTGAATATCGTATTATTCATAGACTATGTGTCAATCCTGCATATCAAAATCAAGGTATAGCTGGAGATACGCTTTCTCATATTGAGAAAGAATTACGAAAAATGAATGTTGAAGCAGTACGCCTTGACGTGTTCAGGAAGAATCCTTTTGCGTTATCACTATATTTTAGCAATGGATATGAAAAGGTCGGCTATGCAGACTGGAGAAAAGGAAGATTTTATCTTATGGAAAAATTACTATAAGACAAGCTAAATTTTATAAAAAAGGAGAGTTTCACGTGTCTGTATCATTATATTACACAGCAAAAAGAGAGTATCCAATATCTGAACAGGAATGGGATACTTGCCAAAAAATTGTAGAGCATTATATTGCAGAATACCCGTTGGGAGAAATATATGAGGACTTTTGCGTCTACGATTTGGACGCGGAGACTGAGGTCAATGTTATTTTTGAAGGAGCCACAAAACTGCCTCTTGATGAAGGAGAAGACCACTCGATGAAAGTCCTGGATTATTGGGCGGAGTGTTTGCAAGAAATTATTGACCTGTTGATTAATGCTCAGTGGCATATTCATGTTGACGATGCAGATATAACCTCGTACTTCGATTATCCCGAATAGATAACGACATATCAGAAATCAGTGGAGGCACTATGAAAACAAGGGCAAAACACTACTGCTTTTTGCTTATGTTAATCTGCGTTATGTCCATATGGGGATGTAGTTCAAAGAAAGAGTTATCTTTTGAGGCAGCCTATGCCATTGATGCAGATTTGAATCCGGAGATGCGGTGTATGACTTATATGGAGACGATAGAAGTCATAAACACAGGTTCCGGCAGTACGGAAAAGCTATATTTCCACATCTATGCTAATAAATTTAAGGGACTGCGTCAGGTGGAGGACGGGGATATTGCAGTTTTGTCTGCACAGGATCAGAACGGGAACGTACTGCAATGGCAAAGAGAGCAGGATGGCGTGCTGTATTGCGTGAAGTTAGCACAAAGATTGAAGCCAGGGCAGTCCATGAAACTGACTTTTGCCTGTGAGGTGTTGATTCCCGATCTGGAGAGCATGTATGGCATATCACGAGATGGCGACGTGCAACTCCCCATGTTCTCACTGCAATTAGCCATGTGCGATGAAAACGGCTGGGATACCGCACCATTGCCGAAGAATGGTGACGGACGCTACGGAGCTGCAGCAGACTATGACCTGATCATCCGTGTGCCGGAAGCGTATGTTCTGGCATGCAATGGAGATGAACTTTCCCGAAAGACTGATGGCGGCATCACAACATACACTTACAGGGCAGAAAAACGGCGGGACATTATAGTTTTTGCCTGTAAGGACTATGTTCTTTTAGAGCGAACGGCAGGCAACACAGAGATTTTGGGCTATTTCAATGAAACGGTAGACGGCGTGACACGACAGCGCATGGAATATGTTATGGACTGTGCCGCTTTTTCTTTGGAATATTTTAACAATATATTTGTAGAGTATCCTTATGATACATTGGTTGTCACCAACAGCGCCCTGGGAACCAATTTTTCGCCTAATATGGAATATTCGGGATTGATCACCATTCTTTTTGTTTCCCCGCAGATCAGTATGAAAACAAATACCTTTCATGAGGTGGCTCATCAATGGTTTTATAGTCTTGTCGGCAACGATGAGAATCAGGAACCATGGCTGGATGAAGGTTTTTCGGAGTTTGCCGTCGGACTGTGTCTGGATGCCGAGGGGAATACGGACGACTTTCCCTTTTGGGAATTAAAGGATATCGCAGGCAATGGTGCAGAGGGCGAAAAGGTGAATGTTCCATGCGACGAAGCATCCAACTATCAGTGGGTCATTTATGATCGAGGCGCTATGTTCCTTAAAACGTTGATGGACGCTGTAGGACAGGAGAAATTTCTCTCTGTTTTGTCGGACTATTGTCAGAAATATAGATATGGCGTTGCAACGACAGAAAGTTTTTTAGAAATACTCCATGAGGGTACAGAGACGGATATATCGAATGTTGTGGCTGAATTCATAAATTGAATGGAGGAAAGATTGTGATACATGATAAGGTCTTGAATATCCATTACTCCGCACCAAATGAGGTATGGGAAAAAATAGATGTTGTTTATCAGTCAATGCCATATTGGGCAGGAAACACCCAAAATCCCAAATGGGTTGGTGAAAATATCGACCTGTGGTCATCCGTTGAGCCAGGTGGAGTTCAGATTGCAGGTACTATGCCGGAAGACATTTGGGAAAAATGGTATCTTAAGTTGAAAGAAGATTTAACAGCTGCTTTGGGATATGAAATCGGCGAGCCGGAAAACGGATATGATTTCAAATATTGGGACAGTTGATTAAATTCAATCAACAGGTGAACACGCATGTACAAAAACAAAGAAAGAAAATTGAATGTTTTATTAGATAAATTGCTGGCATACGCAACTGAAAAGGATCATTTAGGAGCTGGTACGGCTAATACTGAAATATTTCATTTTTTTAGAGAAAACAAAGGAACATTGTCAACTGATATGCAGAAGAAAATACTGCAAATACTTTCTGTCTCGCATAGTTACCCTTTATTAGAAGCACTTCAGAGCAAAGAATATCAGCATCTGGGATGTGAAATTGTAAAGCTTCTTGATTTAAGCGATCCATTTTTCAGTTGCGATGTTATCGAAACGCTTTATAAAATGGGAACATACCAGTTTGTAGATGAGATACGACCATTCACCACTTTAAGTATTGATGACAAAATGCCTGATAAAGAGATCAGCTATAGAACCGGATACGAACTTTACTCCAAATTTCCTCCTGACTCTAACAGCAGCTTTAAAGTAATCAATGATGAAGCAAACAAATATATAAAAAGATCAGGAAAATTGAAAGATAAGCATACGAAACTTTGACCATCGATGTTTGATGAGTATTGGGCGGACGATGTAGAAGATCCTGACTGGAGAAAACAAATGGAAATTAATATGGAGCATAATGGAAGTTTTAAAGTAAGCTCCGATCCTATACTCTATGGAGTCGGACAAATCACTTTAGACTATTGGATACATACAAAGATTAACCCTGAAGACTTATCAGAGACTCTGTCTTTTATCCAAAAACATTACAGACAAGCCTATGATCAGGTTTTAGATGGAGTATTTTCAGCTTATAAAAACAGTCCGAATTGGGACGTCTGGGTGGATGATGCAAAAAAATTTTTGCGGATCGATTTTGCACAAAAAGAGGAACTCCATGCCTACATTGGAATTCCGATCGTAGATCTGGCCTTTTATAATGGAAAGAGCTTTTGGGGATTGACTTTTCCTGACGGAACAAATAAATTGTCTTTTGAACATGGCTTTTGTACTGTCTTCGAACAAGAAAAGCTGTTGATACTTGCAGACAGCGATTTTCCACACATCCTGCAATGGTTGGATTACTATTATACGGATGGAAATATGCTGGCAATTCCCGTTCATTGATGAGTCAGATTATATAGCAATTAGGATTTAGGAGATGATTGGATATGATTCACACCTTAGACTTTATCTATGACCTGCAACGAGATGCCAGTGCCCGAGAAAGTGTTCTGCATTGGCTGGAAACCCTTGATGGGGAGGCGGTGACGGTAGGAGCCTTCCGTCTGGAGTTACTTACTGGAACAGCAAATGTACGAATCTCCCTTTGGGACCAATCGTATCGCTTCCGCTGGAAATGCCCAGAGTACGAATGCCCTGCCGAGGAGTTGGCGAAGCTGATTCGGAGCTTGTCGAGATATTAAACTATATAAACGGCACTAAATTCTTGCCCTCATAGAACACTGTTCCTTGTGCTGTTTATCATACTTTTCTGGCAATTTTCAAACACCAGATATGCAAATAGCAGATCAAAAGTTGTGAGGAAAATAAATGTATTACGAATTACAACCGCTGCGGCTTCAAGCAGGATGGAAAATAGAATACAATAATTTCACAGAATATGATAGAGATATACATGGAGAAAGTGGTCTGTTTGAATTGCACGAGGATCTATTACAACTCCGCTACGAAAAAGAAAATTTGATTATTGATTTAGGATGGTATCCAAATTATGATGCAAACGGAAATTATATTTTAATGCTTGTCAAAGATTATAAGTGGGATTGTCCCTTAGAATATGTTTCGTCCAAATCCAAAAAGGAAATCGTTGCTTGCATTGAAAAATGGGTGTGTTATGGTTTCTTTGCAAAATATTGCAGCAGTTGATTAAATTCAAGCAATCAATATAAGCAGAGGTCGGGGAAATCGTGAAAGTTAAGTTCAACACAGATTATTCGGTAGAAGAATTGAAATTTTTTAAAGAGCATAATTGTGAAATTCTCTCTGAAATAAGCCTTTCAAAAACAAATTTTAAAGAATCTGAGGTACCACAGCGAATGTTCAAGTATGGAGGGGTATATATCGCTGAAATTATGGATGACGAAACAAACAATTTCGTATGGGCAGTTTTATCAAAGCAGAAAGCTATCTATCACTTTTCAGCTTATTATGATTGTTTAGAAGCCCTGGAACAAGGGTTATGAACTGATATCCGACTCGAAATTTAACGTAAACCGGAGGTTTTTTATGTGGGGTATATGTCTCGACATTAAAACTTGGGAAGATGGACTATTTCAGGCAGTTGTTCAATACAGGATAGACAATAGCAAAGCCGTAATTATACTGCCTAAAGCTAATTATGAGCTGGATATAAAAAGAATCAGAGAGCTACCAGTGCCTCCCCAATTTGTTTATGGAGAACAGATCTCTCCTTGCAATCATCCTGATATAACAGGCGTGATTGTAGGGATTCACTGGCATTTTAAGCGCAATTGCTGTATTTACACCATTAGCGTTAATGGGAAAGCAAAAAGCAAACGATACTTTGATGATGATTTGATTTCTGTCGTATAAATCAGTGTTTATTAGAAAGGAAATTGAAATATGATTTTTAAAGAAAAAGACATTCACTTAGTAACAGATGGAATGGGGATTGTGTTTTATTCACCTGAAACAAATAAGAATATCCCTATAGGTTGCAATTTCTTTGAAGAAGAATATTCAAAACCGGAGGATGTGGCAAAGCACATCAAGAAGGGTGATGTAGTAGGTTTTTGTACAGGAACCAGTGGAAAGTTCACACTCAAGTTTAGGGAAGGCTACCCTGAAGAAAACCTGTTAGCGGAATATCCGGTTGCAATTCGCTTAGGTATTGATATTCAGGATGAAAAACTATGCGTAATTGATTTGTTTTGGTTAATGGAATGGAGTACCGAGTGTCCTTTGGAACAGATTGTTCCTATAGATTCGGGATATTATCATATAACATTATGCACAAGAAAACCTGATTCAGGAATTTGGGGAAGGCAACAGACCATCTTTGTTTATTTAAACAAATTGGATTCCATGCCAGAATTGGCATGGCCTGGCGTGCCTATGCTACTTCCACTGTGATTTGTCAGCTATGTGCTGCTTACATTGAAAAATGGGTGTGTTATGGTTTCTTTGCAAAATATTGCAATAGTTGATTAAGTTCAAACTTTCAGAAATGGAAAAATCGAAATCTATAGAATAGAAAGGTTGAAACAGATATGCATACGGAAGAAGATAACGAAGAACTTATTAAAGCCCTTGTAAAAGCCGCCGGAACGGCGTTTCTGTCTCTGAAAGAAACAACGAAGGAACATTTTTATTTCTATGTGTTTATATTTGATCAGGGCTTGCACCCCTATATTTCGGCATGGTCTTACGAAGCGTTAGAGAAATCAATCATCGAACAGCTGATATCCGATGAAGAAAAGAGCTGGTGGAAATGGGATTGCGCTGATTCTCCCTATGCGGTTTATGGATATGACGAATTTTTTGGTGAAGTAAGCGAATTGCTGGATCAAAGAGCAGATCAATTATCAATAGATGAGCTTTATGGAGCCGAATGGGTCACACGGATGAATTGCATGGAGGAAGCAATGAAAAGGCTTGACCATTCGGGTCTGTTTGGAACTGGAAAAGAGCGCGAATGTGTAGTTATCAATGTGGAACAGCAGCCGCCTGACGAAGCCAGTTCAGAATACGACAGGGCATTACGATTAAATCCAGCTTCTGCTTTGCTGTCTGAATATTTAGAAACATGTGAGTGAGGTTTTTATCTTGTGGTATAGTTCTGTGCAATCGGAAATTACGCGGAATGGAGAGGGGTATATACATGAGCGTTGACTTAAATTTTTGGAAATTTCGAAGCAGCTTATATCTGGACAATGCAAGTGGTGTATCAAAAAGCATGCTGTGATCATGAGCAAATTGAGGAATTGGAGCATCTTCCGATAGATGCCATCTTAGCAGAAACAGCAGCCACTTTCCACGAATGGACTGCACTTGACCCATTCAACTATGAGAGGGAAAGATCTGGTTCTTTTCAAATCTCGACAACTTCACAAACGGTTCGTTTCGACTGTTATTCAATGGGGCAGACAGATATGAAGCGTTTTTCATCCATTCTGTCTAAATTTGGATGTCCATTATACGACCCACAACAAGGCGTGCGCTTTGATAAATTATGCGCTTTTTTAGTGGACGAAGCGGGCGAATATGAAACACAAGTCGAACAGACATTTTCCCGTTTGCTTCCACACCTGGAATTTTCAACGCAGACAGTAACGTGGGATAAATATGCCCAGCTTTCAAAATCGCTCAGGCATATACAATATAGTGCCGTGATTCATCGCGCAAAAACCATAACAAAGGTAACTTCATTTATGCAGTTTGGAAATACCTGGGCAAATCGTCCCTGTCAATGTAAGACTGCTCAGCTTTCGGACAAAGACCAGGAACGCCGGCTCCTGGGAGAATTGCTGCAAAAATCCATCGAACGTGTGGTAAATGATTTTTTAGAGAGAACTTATTACGAATAATTTAGGGGCTTTTTAAGCTGCACATACAACTTCAAATTTATTGATGAGTCAAACCAGGCAGCAATCAGAAGTCATGGAGGTATGTTATGGATTGGAATCCCACCCCGTTTCGGGAACATTTTACAGAACTTTCGCGTCAGCTCAATCGGCAGGCGTTTTGGAAAACCGCTCTGTTCGGTGTTCTTCTTCTGGAACGGCAGTGGCCCGTTTATGAAAGGTTATCTGTGGGCCGAAGCTGGGGAGCGACTAAGGAAGTCCGGAAGGTACTGGACCGCCTTTGGAAAGGTGTACCTACCGGAATGCGACTGGACGACAAATATCTGCTCATGCTGGAGGAAAACCCGGTGGAACCGCCAGAGGAGCCCTGGGATTCTGTAGCATCCTGTATGATTACGGACAGCCTGACGCTGATCCACACCTTCCGGCACAAGGACAAAAAAGCTGCCGGAAGGCTAGCAGAGCAAAATCTCCGCTGTCTGAATTTCTTTTTAGATATCTGTGGTGAAAACTGCAGCCCGACACAGCCCCTCGTCGCGGCAGAGCTGGCGTTCCAGCGGGAACTGTGCCAACGATTATGTCAGATACCAAATAAGGAAAAGAGTGCTTTCATCACCCAATGCCGAGAGGAAAAGACAGGAAGTCTGCTGAGTGAACGATGGTTCCCCGACTACCCGGATTATAAGCCGCTGAAACACAGGAACAAAAAGCTCCCTGCCCTTCGATACACCCATGCACGTTACGATGACTACGTGGAGGAACTGAAACAGAGGGATGAACAAGGTCGTGATGCCTGGGATCTGAATAGAACGAAACTGGAAGCATATGATACCTGGCTGAACTGGTCTAACCACATGCCTGATGACTGCGATATCCAGCATCCGATCATCCAGCACGCCAGCCGCCGATGGCCGATGCCGGACAGCCTCGCCGAGATCTATGACTATTTTGCCCTCAGCATTGGGCTGTCTGCCCGGTCCGGCTGGGCCTGCACGGAAGATCCGGAGCTGGTACAAGGGCTGTTCTGGCTGTGCGCCCGTGCCCAAGAGGGGTGTTATGCCCTGCTGGAAAAAGGCTGGCCCTGTTCGGTGTATCTATCCCATGAGAATTCCATGCACAAACACCTGACGGAACCGGCATTTTATGCCATCTGCGCCGGTGACTGGGCACTGGCAGAACATATACTGAAGCGCTGGCAAAGGCCTATGATACTCCGGCACAAGCCCGCCCCATGGCGAAACATCCCTGCTACCCGGATATGGCTGGCTCTGGTGCAAGGAGACGATGAGCTGGCCCAGTTCCTCATTGAAGAGGGAAGCGAAAGCAGGAGGCCTCCTACCGATAATGAGAAATTATGGCCCCATCTGTACCCCTGGGACGATTGGGAGGATGACTGCAGAATCTTTAACATGTTCCTGGATCGGGATAAGAAGGGACTGGAGGCAGAAATCATTGGCGGGATTCGCTCTCTGCGAAAGCAGTACGAGTTTGATATGGTCACACTGTCCTCTTACAATCTGGCTTTATGGAAATTGGCCCGCCGCCGTGGAATGGAGCTGAATCTGCCCACGGTATCCGAGATGCCCGTCGCCCTGCTGGAAGACAAGCCTTTGGATGCCGAAAAGTGGAAACTGCCCGGACAGGCCGTTCTTGACAAAGCTTTGGGTCCGCAGGGTATGGAACTGCTGGCAAAGTGGAAACTGCTTTCCAGAAATAATGTAAAAAATGAGTAATGTAACTGGAATTTGTTGGTAGACAAGAACAGATACAGACCAAAGATGGCATTCGCTGTATTTATTGCGGCAAAGAGTATATTTACGCATTTTTGAGCAAGCATATACAGAAAAATACACGAAATGTGTCAGGGGGAAATCCGACAGAATATATCTTCTTTGTGGAGGAGTTCACTATTCCTCGACTGCAATTATTTCAACTGATTATAAAATATTGACATATTCATTTGTGCCAGAACCAGGGATTGAAAAAGTCATTTCTATTCCAGAAGAAGAATGTTTTTGTGGAAAAATCATTTATAATCACATCACGCGATTTGCAAAAAGAATACGAAGTGGCCGGTTGGGAAATAGAAGTATGAACTCCATTTCATAGCCTCGAAAACACAACTGCCTGTTTATCGATGATTCAGACCAGTCAGCAATCGGAATTTTACAGAAATAAAAGACTGATATACAGAAAGCGATTACTATGGACTTTTTAAACATGATAGACATGATACGGAAAAGACCGGGTATGTATCTTGGCAGCAACAGCATAACAGCACTTTGGCATTTCATCAATGGTTATTTGTCCGCTGAATGGAATCTGGGCGTATGCCGGAAGGGAGAATTATTTCCCCTTCCTTTCCGGTGGTATATGCATGAATATACAGGATATCGACTGAAATGCCATGATACTTCCGGCTGGTGTAATCAAATTCTTCGTTCCTGCGACGAAGATGAGGAAACTGCATTGTGGAAATTTTATGAGATATATGACGATTTTAATCAGGTCAGAATGAAAAGGTATTGGAAAGCTGTATTGTCCGAGTATAATATTGCATGGAACAATCGGATGAAACATGCTTGTTCTTTACGACCCAAAATCAGGGAAACCGGTCCCTTTGTGTTGAACGAACATTCCTTCATCAAGGAACCGGTTTACATGAATCCGCTTGCTGTCTATGTGATAGAACTGACAATCCCTGCTTATATTCTTGCCGTAGAGACCGAAAATGACATACGACTTGGCCGTCAATTTTTCATGTCACCCGATGAAGCAAAAGGAAACCAACTTTTTCCGGAAGGCGCGGAAGTGTACTTCGGTCCTATTGATGGCTGGAAGGAATTCAACGCCAGCAATTTATCCTTTGACAAAAACATAGTGGTATAAGTTCTTCAAAAAGAGAACCTGTATATGGGGAATATTTTTTGATCATGAAGCCATACAAGAAGGGAAAAATCAATGAAACAACTTTACAGCTGCCTTTGGAAACTCACTGAAAAATACTACTGGATATGGTTTATACTGCTGACCGCACTGACTACTTTTTTGTGCTTTCGGTGTCTCGGGATCGGTGTCATCGACTCCTGGGACGAGGCACGGCACGGGGTCTCCGCCTATGAGATGATGCAGAACGGGAACTTCCTGGTCAATACGTTCGCTGGAGAACCCGATTACTGGAATGTGAAGCCGCCACTGTCTTTTCTGACGATTGCAATAGGATTTTCACTGTTTGGCTACACGGCAGTGGGACTTCGTTTTTTCTCAGCTCTTTCCTATGTGCTGACCTCCGTCTTCACTGGACTTTTTGCCAAACGCTACGGGCGCATGGCATCCCTTCTGACCATGGCTTTTCTGGCAGCCAACTATTTTCCGTTCAAGGCGCATCTGGTGCGGGCGGGAGACGCGGACAGCCTGTATCTTCTGCTCTTCACCCTTGCCATGCTCGCCATGCTGAACATCCAGAAGGACCAACGCTGGCTGTGTGTATGTGGACTGTGTTTTTCTCTGGCATTCCTGACTAAGAGCTTCCACGCAGGTATGATTGCCGCTGTCGGCGGTCTGTTTCTTCTACTCACCGGAGAGATAAAACGCATGCGGCCGCGCCTGTGGGCTGCCTTTCTCGGCTCTGCCCTTCTTCCTACTATACTGTGGGCAGTTCTACGGTATCAGTATGACGGCATGGCCTTTTTCCGCAGCATGTATGAGGCGGATATCGCCGGGCGGACGGCTTCCGGCGGACTGGAGGGACATGGATTTCCTTTTAGCTTCTATCTAACCTCCATCTTCTGGAATTTTGACTACATCTATGGATTTTTGACCCTGGTCGTCCTTTTTGGCATCCTTTATTTGCTCTTCCGTCCTTTACGAAAAGAAGGGACTCCCCTGCCCCGTGTAGACCAAAAGGGAATCCTTCTATGGTTTTTTGTTCCACTGCTTGCTTTCTCATTGGTATCCACCAAGCTGATGTGGTATGTCTACCCGTGCACGGTTCCTCTCTGTCTGCTGGCGGCGGTCTTTCTGACAGAATTTCTAAAGACGGAAAAAGTTCCTGCATGGCTTCGGTCACTCTGTCTTCTGACTGTCGGGGCGGGAACTCTTATGTTCCTGTGGACTAATTATGTGGATAATGTCCGCGGCGCCCATTCCAATGCGCTGCAGACCTTTGTCATGGAACAGTTTGATCGGGACGGTCAGCGTGCAGGCTCCACTGTCTATCTGGACGCCTACGATCCCTTCCTCTATGCCAACACAGACGGATGGAAACAGAACATGCGCCTGCTGGCACTGATGGAGGGTGACCTGGACTGCCGTGATGGCGGCACAAACGCATTCCTCCAGGACAACGATGAATGTCTTCTGATCCTCTCCATCCCGTTCCTGCAGGACTACCCGGAACTTGAAGCATATGAGGTTCTGGCGGATAACGGACAATATCTGCTGATCCGAAAACCATAATCCTGCCATATCCACAAAAAAGGAGTGCGAAAAATGCAGTCCCTGCTGTATGATAAGCAGCGCTGTGTGGATTGGAGCGGACTTGAGAACAGGCTTTGTCTGACGCAGGCGGACATAACATGTCCGAATGAGGCAGACAAAGCCTGTTCTCAAGTCCGATACACTCCATACGAGCGCTTATCATACAGCAGGGACTGGGTTTCCCGACATCCCCTTCTCTTTCTTAAGATATGGCTTTAATGCTGGTCGTACTGCTTTACTTCCACGGTCTTTTTCTCAAAATCCAGAAATAGCTGGAACGCGTATCCATCTTCACTGGTATCCCAGATCTCCACATATTTCGGTGAGATCTCAATGAGGATCTCCGTGTCCTCATGGCTGTATTTATTATAGCTCTCCCACAAATGCTTTTTGTAGCCTTCCGCGAACCGCTGACCCGGTTCATCTACCACCAACCCCTTGTTCTCTGCAATCCCTTCCACCTGAACACCACTCCAGCAGACAGCTACCTGCGGATTAGTCAGAAGCTGTTTTGTCTTCCGGAAATTCTTATCCGTCTTAAAATAGATCTTCTCGTCATAGAACAGGCAGCTCACATTGCGCACCATCACATAATCGTTCACACTGGAGGCCAGCGCCATGATCTTGCTGTCTCCGAGCATCTCAAACATGCGGTCTACTGCTTCCTGATATGTGATTCCTTTGTTTAATGTAAATTTCATATCCGGCTCTCCTTTACTCAGCTGTTGATAATCCCGCGGATCACCTTGCTCAGCCTCTTATAGACAAAAAATGTAACTACTGAAGTCGCACCGTATTTGATCAGGTTGAATGGCAGAATACCCAGAAGGACCATGGTTGCCGCATCCTTCATGGCCGGATTCACCGCCGTGCACAGAGCCACAATATCATCCATCGTCATTCCTGCCAGACGTGCATAGAAAGGAATGATCATGTACAGATTGGTGAACACCGCTGTCACCGACACTACGACGGTACTCACTGCCATACCGATGATTGCCGTCTTTTTGGATTTTTTCCAATAATAAATGGCGATGGCAGGCATCACATATGCGCAACTTAGGATCAGTCCCTGGATCTCTCCGGTCCCAAAGGAAAGACTTCCCTGTATGATAAGTTGCAGCAGGATCTTTACAATGATCACAAAAAATGCCCCCACCGGTCCAAACAGATATCCGCCCATGATCTCCATGACGCCTGACAGGTCAAAGGACATGAATGGCGGCAAAAACGGAAGTGGGAAGCGAAGAAGCATGAGCACGGTGCTGACCGCTCCCATCAGTCCTACAAAAGCGATCCGTTTTACCTGCACATGCGTTTCATGGCTAAGCTTTCCTGATTGTTCCAATACGTTTTCCACTGTTTCATTTGTTCGATTCATTCTGAATCCTCCTTCCAGAAAATAAAAGTTTACGCCGCTTTCCATGTCTGACCGGCATAAAAAAACCGGGGACCATGGTCTCCGGGCACATTTTGCAGAAAATGTCTTTTCTCATCCGGACTATCACCGTCGGTTCCGGAATTCCTCTCTGGAGGTCACCGGATCAGCCGCTTTCGCGGGTCATGGACTATACCATCGGTAGGGACTTACACCCTGCCACAAAGACTTTCGGTATTCAGTTATGAATGAAGTGATTGCAGTTACATTTCTCTGCTGTAGGACATTATACTCCTGTATGGGAATGCTGTAAAGAGGGAAATGTGAGATTTTGCGGCTTTTTCATTCGGGAGGCTGTCTATGATATCGCTGTGGCTACTCTCTGTTGAAACGGACGCGGATGAGGGTGGGGCTCCCCTGCAAGACCCGGGGCAACGCTTCGCCGAGCTAACCGCTAACTGCGACCAGCGACGCTCGGGAGAGCCCTCGCGCCGGGTCTCCGTAAGCGGTGGATCTCGTCGAAGCTAAAAGCGCCCCCAAAGGGCCTTCCAGGGGAGCCCCACCCTCATCCGCTGAATTCAGCAGTGTGGAATACTGTATGGTCAGTTTTCATTTGCTTTGACCAGGCCGATTCCACAGAATGAGGCCAGCCGGAAGGAAAAAAAGCGGGAAACCCGGCAGGTACCACCCGATATAGATCAATACGCTGTTCCAGATATCCGGAAGAAAAGCAGGGATGCTGGAATGATCTGCGCTCCCGCGCAACTGGGAACTTACAAACAATCTCTCTATGCAGAACGGAACGGCCAGAATCATATAAAGAAATACTGCCGCAAATACTGCATAATATACGATTCTCATCACTCTCCCATTCTGTCTCTTGATACTCCATATAACGGATATGGCCTGCATAAGCATCCAGCCGAAAGCAAGATAAAAGGCCGGACGCAGGAACACATGAATCGCGAACATCGGACCCAGATCAAACATCTTGTCCCGCCACTTTTCTGCCATGGGTTTAAGCCGCCATAGCAGGAAAGTCAAAATCAGAAAAATCAAAACGCCACACACCAGATTCCTGTATTCTTTCTTCCTGGATGGAGGGACCGGAATACCGAAGATCAGCACGTTCACATCCGTTTCCAGAATCTCCGCGATTTTTACCAGCATGTCAATATCCGGATTAGACTTTCCATTTTCGTAATTGGAAACGTTCTGA
>CAMWMT010000018.1 GCA_947175375.1 uncultured Clostridiaceae bacterium
GTCCAGGATAAGCTTCCACGTTATGTAAATGCAAAATCTTTTGACATTCAGGTGCTGACTCCCATGCGGAAAGGCGCGCTCGGGGTGGAGAGGCTGAATGAGGTTCTTCAGAGATATCTGAATCCGCCTTCCAGAGAAAAGTCAGAGAGAGAGACCAGCAGGGGACTGCTTCGCGAAGGCGATAAGGTGATGCAGATCAAGAATAATTATCAGATCGAATGGGAAGCGAAGAACCGTTATGGAATCGCCATTGATAAAGGAATGGGAATCTTTAACGGAGACATGGGGATCGTCACCCGGATCAACGACATGGCAGAGACGGTGGAAGTGCTGTTTGATGAATACCGGACAGTGATCTATGAGTTTTCCCAGCTGGATGAACTGGAGCTTGCCTATGCGGTCACCATTCATAAGTCCCAGGGAAGCGAATACCCGGCAGTCGTGATTCCGCTTCTGACCGGTCCCAAGATGCTGATGAACCGTAACCTGCTCTATACGGCAGTGACTCGCGCCCGTTCCTGTGTGACACTGGTAGGTAGTGACAGAACCTTTGATATGATGATCCGGAATGTGTCTGAACAGACTCGTTTCAGCGGCCTTCTGGACCGGATCATGGAGGTGGAAGGATATGAAAGTGATCAGTAGAAAAGCAGAACAGAAGAATATGCGGCTTCCGGACCTTATAGGGCTACTTTTTCCCCGCAGATGTCCGGTCTGTCAGGAGGTTGTGGAAGATAGAGGAGAACGTGTCTGCAGTATCTGCCGAACGAGACTGCCGTACATCAGAGGACCTGTCTGTCTGAAATGCGGCAAGCCGCTACTTCTGGAGGAACAGGAGTACTGTCAGGACTGCGTAAGAAAGAGAAGATGGACCGACCGCGGCAGGGCCCCGTTTCTCTATGATAAGGTCATGCGAAAATCCATTGCTGGTTATAAATATGGCGGTCGGAGGGAATATGCGGCTTTTTATGCAGAAGAGATTCTGAGAAGATGCGCCGGAGAGATGAAAGGGTGGAAGGGAGAAGTATTTATTCCGATTCCGCTGCATCCTTCCCGAAGGCGAAAGAGAGGATTCAACCAGGCAGAGCTTCTGGCGAAAGAACTGTCAAAGCGCAGCGGAATCCCCACAGATGCTAGGCTTTTAAGTCGTATAAAGAAGACGCATGTGCAGAAAGAACTGAACGATCAGGAACGGCTGACAAATCTGAAAAATGCCTTTTCCGTTCGGAAAGGGAAGGTTCCCTATAAGAATATTATACTGGTAGATGATATCTATACGACAGGAAGTACCATGGATACAGCAGCTAAGGTGTTGAAAGAGCATGGGGCTCAGAAGGTGTATTTTGTCTGTATCTGTGTCGGAAACGGAAACTAATACGGATAAAAAAGCTTTTTGGTTGAATTTCCGGGCGTTTGTGTTATACTATGGTGTATAAGAGGTGGAGACTGTTTCTATGATAAATGAGGAAAAAGTAATTTTAATGACCCGTGCTGCTCTTTATGAGGAAAAGTCGGGGAAAGAACACTTGAAGATCTCAAAGTATTTCCGGCATGATTATATCAGCCTGCAGATTCTGTGCGGCTGGTTCTTTGTGACGGTCTGCTTTATGCTGGGGGCAGCCCTGTGGGGAGCATGTCGTATGGAATATCTGCTGGACAATCTTCATAAAATGGATTTGAAAAGCTTTGGGATGACCGTGCTGCTGCTCTATGTGATTGTGACAGCAGTCTATATCTGCATACTGTATGGTGTCTGTTCTTACCGTTATTATACGGCAAAGAAAAGTGTGGGTTCCTACGCGCAGTCTCTTCGTAAGATCTCAGATATATATGCGAAGGAAAAGAAGCGCGGAGCCTCAGGTGCCGTGATGGAGGATAAGAAACATGACAACTTTACTTGAGATGAAACAGCGTTTGAAGATTTTTTATTCCAGATATGATATTTATCTGATACCTGCATTGAAATTCCTGCTTGGTTTGTTTGTGTTTATGATGATCAATGGGCAGATCGGATTTATGAAAAAAGTGTCAAGTCCGGCAGTGTCTCTGCTGCTGGCGCTTTTGTGTTCTCTTTTGCCGATGAATCTGATGGCAGTCCTTGGAGGAATACTGATATGTGTCCATGCTTTTGCACTGTCACTGGAGACCTTCGCTGTGATAGCGGGGATACTGTTCATTATCTATGCAGTTTATTTTCGGATCGCTCCAAAGCATGGATATGTGCTGGTGCTGACACCGGTGGCATTTCTTTTGAAGATCCCCTATGCGATGCCGCTGGTCCTTGGACTGATCGAGGGTCCGGTGTGTGCAGTCCCTCTGGCATGCGGAACGCTGTGTTATTATCTGATGCACTATATAAAAAATAACGAGAAGATGCTGTCCAGTTCAGAAGCGGATCAGATGTCAGCCAGGCTTGTATATCTGGTAGAAAATGTACTGAACAATAAAAATATGATCCTGACCATACTGGTATTTGCGGTCACACTGGTGGTCGTCTATATGATCCGAAGGATGCGGATCGATTATGCCTGGTATGTTGCGATCTGTGCAGGTGCAGTGCTGAATGTAGTACTCTATCTGATCGGCGGGCTGGTTATGGGTGTCAGCGTGTCGATCGGACTTGTCATACTGGGGACAGTGGGTGGAGTCCTGCTCGCACTGGTGGTGGAGTTCTTTGTACTGAGTGTGGATTATTCAAGGACAGAGTATACGCAGTTTGAAGATGATGAGTATTACTATTATGTAAAGGCAGTACCGAAAATGTCGGTAGCGTTATCGGAGAAAAAGGTCAAAAAGATTAATTCCAGAAGTAAGTCCGGAAAGAAAAGGCGTTAACCGGGAAGAGATCATGCAGGGAGAGGATGTGAGAAGATGAGTCTTGAACAGCTGAATCAGTATATATCGCTGGATGCGCTCAACATTACGAAAACTGATGTGGCGGAGATCATTATTTTATCCTTTATCATCTATCAGATCCTGAACTGGATTAAATCCACACGGGCATGGAATCTGCTGAAAGGTTTTTCTGTCATACTACTTCTTCTGGCTGTTGCGTCTTTTTTCCATATGAATACGATTCTGTGGATCGCGGAGAATTTCTTTAGTCTTGGAATTACGGCAGTCATCATCGTATTTCAGCCGGAGCTCCGCCGGGCGTTGGAACAGCTTGGTGAGAAGAATATCCTGACATCCATTGTTCCTTTTGACAGTTCTAGAAAAGAAGAGGAAGGAATCACGGATCGGACGATCGCAGAGCTGATCAAAGCCTGTTTTGAGATGGGAAAGGCACGGACAGGAGCACTGATCGTGATAGAGCAGAGTGTAAATCTGCAGGAGTATGACCGTACAGGGATCTCCGTGGATGCGCTTGTGACCAGTCAGCTTCTTCTGAATATATTCGAAAAAAATACACCGCTGCATGACGGAGCTGTGATTCTTGCAGGAAACAGGGTTCGTTCCGCTACCTGTTATCTGCCATTATCAGATAATATGAAGCTCAGCAAGGCGCTTGGAACAAGACACCGTGCGGCAGTGGGGATCAGTGAAGTCAGCGATTCCATGACTATCATAGTTTCGGAAGAAACAGGTTCGGTCTCTCTGGCAAAGGGTGGGCGCCTGCTGCGTAATCTGAATCAGGAACAGCTGAAGGAGCAGCTTCAGAGCTTGCAGGTAAAACCGGAAGAAGGCAGAAAGATCAAATTATGGAAAGGGCGGGGCAAGAATGAAAACAAAGATATTTGACAATCTGCTTCTGAAGATCCTTTCTGTAGCTGTGGCAGTTCTTTTGTGGTTGGTGGTTGTCAATATCGATGATGCAGTGGGCAGCAGGTTGATACGAAATGTGAAGGTCAGTATGTCGAACATGGAGGCACTGACTTCGCAGGGACAGATGTGCCGGATCGAAGAAGGAACGGATGTGGTGGATCTGACGGTATACGCAAGACGCAGTGTTCTGAATAATCTGAGCTCATCGGATTTCGTGGTAACTGCAGACGTGCAGAAGGATCTTCAGTATGGCAGCATGGTGAAGATCGAAGTAAGCTATGTGGGAGATGCTACAATTGAGCGGGTGGAACAGAACCGGGAGAATGTGCTGGTCAGTATTGAAGAGTCTGTAACCGAACAGTTTAAGGTCGTTGTAAGACAAAAGGGAGAGCCGGGCAATGGTCTGGTAAGAGGCTCGGCAGTCCCAGAACAGACGCTTCTGGAGGTCACAGGTCCTGCCTCTGTTGTGGAACGCATCAAACAGGTGGAAGTCGAGGTTAATATTGCTGGCATTACCGGAACCGTGGTGCGGCCCGGAACATTAACGTTGATGGACAGCGGGGGGAATCCCATTGACGGGACATATCTGGATTATTACGGGAAAGATAAGGATTTCAATGTAACCGTCACAACTTTGAATAAGAAAATGGTGGGTATCAGCTTTGATATCAGCAAAGTATCACCGGAAGGATACAGTCTGAATTCGATCTCCTATACGCCGGAAACGGTGACAGTAGCAGGTTCTGAATCACAACTTCGCCCAATCCGTAATCTGGATATTCCGGCAGAAGCGCTGAATCCGGAAGGAGCGGTTGGAAAGTTTGAACAGACCGTGGATATCAGTGCATATCTGGATGAAGGACTCCTGATTCCGGATGAAGATGAGCGTGAGATCGTAGTGACCATGGATATCATACCGCATGAATCCGTGTCCTATATATTCTATGGTACACAGATTCAGTATCAGAATCTTCCGGGAGGACTGGAAGTGTCAGAAGCCGTGGCCTTGGAGGTGACTGTCAGCGGAGCAGCTTCTGATCTGGCAGCTCTGACGATGGATCAGATCACCGTCAGTGTGGATCTGGCGGAGTGCAGAAGGCCGGGTACCTATACACTGCCGGTAACGATAACCGTGCCGGAGAATATCCGAGTATCAGGGGAACAGGAACTGATGGTAACGATCGTAAGAGCGGGAAGTAATTAAGTAATAGAGGAAACAGGTACAGGAACTGTCGCAGGATGCAGTTCTTTCATGGCAGAGACAGGGAGAGAGATCGGTTCTGGCATGGAGGAATGCTGTTCTGCGGCAGTCGTTTATCAGAGGAATTGCTTTGCTGCACAATATGTATACTCGTGAGGGCTATAGAGATGAGACTGGATAAGAAGAGAATGTTATTGCTGATATGGACAGGCATCTGTATTCTGTTTGTGATCACAGGCATGCTAAAACCGGTGGAAACACTCTGCTCGCAGGGACTGGAAGGTGCGAATCAGGCGAATCTGCGCTCCAGAACCGAAGAATTGACAGCTGGGAAGATGCTGGAATTTGTTGTGGAGCCATCTGAGGGTATTGTGCAGGAGATCGGTTTTTTCTTCACTTCCAATGGACATGTTTTTAAAGAAGGAAGTGTTAAGATCCTTGTTCTGGATGACAGGGAGATTCTGATCGGCGGTCAGGAATATGCGCTGGAGGAAATATCAGATAATCAATTCTTGTCAGTGCCGGTTTCGTTTGAAGAACCGGATCGGATGCCGGAGAAGCTGAAGGTACACATATATAGTGACGCAGCAAAAGAGGGGCCCTGTGTATGGCTGAATGAGACAACACAGACACCGGGAAGCGCATCTGTGGATGGTGTTCCTCTTTCAAAAAGCCTGGTATATAATCTGCTCTATACCAAACAGGTGCATCAGTATCAAAAGCCATTGTTTATGGGGCTGATTCTCTTTCTCTTTGGCATGGGGATCTATGGCGCAGGTGGTTTTGCTGTCGTGGAGAGAAGGCAGGGCAGAGGCAGAGAAAGCCTGTTGGCCATGCCATCCAGGCGCGAGATTCTTGGATTGGCATCGGCAATTCTGGCAGTGGCATCGGTTTTTCTGTATCTGTATGACACACAGATTCGGATTGCGCAGAATACGACGGAGAAGGCAGTAGTGATCCCGGCGGACGGAGAGACGATGCCTGTGAATGAAGAGAACCGGTCTGTCAGCCAGATCGTGAAGCCGGGAGAGGACAGGCTGACCGGACTGGGCGTGCGCTTCTATGTGGAGCCGGATGATGCGGCGGAGCTGACAGAAGGCAGCATGCATGCTTCGGTAACAGATCTGACACTTGGACAGATCATGTGTGAGACGGATGTTGCAGCCTCTCAGTTTATCTCCGGTGAATATGTGGGGCTTCTGTTTCAGGATTCTCAATCAGGAGTTTTGGATCACGAATACCGGATCGATCTTGCCTTTTCTCCGGAGCTGTGGGACAGCGGACTGGAGATCATGACAGGAGAAAATGGCATCTGTGTGAATGCGTATCTGTATTTTAATATCTTTTTAAAAAGATTCTTTTTCTTCCTGTTCCTTGGTGTAGAAGGTTTTCTCTGTCTGTTCTGGTATGTGACGATCGTGAAGAGAGCCCGCCTGGAAAATGTACTTTTTGTCACACTCCTGTTCTGTGGGCTTGTCTATAATGTGATGCTGGCTCCGCAGATGGTTCCGGATGAGGCGAAGCACATCGATATGGCATATCGGTACAGCAATGAGCTTCTGGGATATGAAAGCCTGGGAGATACAAGGTGTCTGATGCGTGCGGAGGATGCTGCGACAGAATTTACATCGTCTCCGTCCTTTAAAAATTATAGAAATATTTATTACGGATTGTTTTCGAAGGTACGGGACAATACCATGGTGGAAGCAGAGATTAACAGCAATATAGAAGGGAGCATTCTGCTGTATGCACCTGCGGTTCTCGGTATGAGCCTTGCCAGGCTCCTTGGGTGGGGGACAGTTCCCATGCTCCTTCTGGCCAGGTATCTGAACCTGATCGTGTTCGCGCTTTTGGCAAGAGCAGGTATGAAGCGTCTGCCTTTTGGCAGAATGACGCTGTTTGTACTGGCGATTCTGCCGATCAATATCCAACAGTGTACTTCCTTTTCCCATGATGCCATGGTGCACGGAATCCTGTTTTTCTACAGCTGCCTGTGTATACAGGCCATCTATGAAGAAAAACCGATGAGTGGACAGCGGATGGCAGCATTGGAGCTTATGGCGCTGTTTCTTGTATACTGCAAAAGCGGAAGCTATCTGCCCCTGTGTTTCCTGCCGGTTCTGATCCCCTGTTCCCGGTATGCAGGCAGAAAGGAAAAATATACGGCAACTCTGGCGCTTCTTGGAATTCCGGTTCTGGCTTTCGTGATGAATCACATGCAGATGGTGACCGGGATCGTGAACACGACAGAAGCGACCAGTGTGGTCAGCACCGGGGGCGGTGCAGAATATCTGACCGGTTATACGATTGGATATTTCCTGAAGGAACCCCTGGAATTTGTCTATATGATCGTAAATACGGTTCTGGACAAGACCGGTTTCTATCTGGAGTCTCTGATCGGGTACAAGCTTGGATGGGTAGAGATTGAGACGTCCATGATCGTGGTACTTTTGTTCTGGTTTCTTCTGTTCCTGTCGATCTGTGACAGCAGGGGGGAGACCGTAAAGATCGGGAGATTTCAGCGGTTCTGGATGATATTTTTGTGCATGGGATGTACAGGGTTGATCCTGCTGGGCATGTTGCTCCAGTGGACGCCGGTAGGACATGTCTCCATAGAAGGAGTTCAAGGAAGGTATTTTCTGCCGTTCCTGCTGATTCTTCTGACTGCATGTAAGAACCGCGGGGTTCTTCTGAACCGGAACATTGACAGGGAAATCGCGGTAACAGCAGTATTGGGACAGCTTCTGACACTAATCTATATCATCCGGCAGGTAACGATGGTGTAGTAGTGTGAGTACCCTGAAAATTATTTTTGAAACACAATGATTAAATGCGTCTGCTAAAAGGATGCCCAGGTGTTTTCCCGGCGCAGATGCGGAACTTTATTCAGGAGTTTTCTATGGATAAAAAAAGACTGACAGTGAATATGGCGGCACAGCTTCTGGCATTTGCCGTAAATATGGGTATCAGCTTCTTTCTTGCTCGCATTATTGAGGATCAGATTGGGGAGAATACGTACGGGTTTGTATCGCTTGCCAATCAGTTTGTACTGTATGCGCAGATTGCAGTGTCTGCTCTGAATACCATGGCGAGTCGGTTTGTAACGATCCACATTCACCGAGGAGAAAAGCAGACAGCAAGTGAATATTTTTCTTCCATATTCTTCGGAAATGTCATCATGGCAGGCATCTTTCTTGTGCCGGCGCTGGTACTCGTCGTGTTTATGGGATATATGCCATTTCTGAATGTGCCGCAGGAGATTCTCAGGGATGTACAACTTCTGTGGGCTTTTGTATTCGGAAATTTCTTTCTCAGTATCATTACTTCTGTGTATGGGGTATCTACCTATGCAATGAATCGTCTGGATCTGACCTCCATACGGACCATGATCGCAGATATCATCCGGATTGTATTCCTGTTTGTGACCTTTTTTGTATGGAAGCCGACGCTCTGGTATATCGGTGCGGCTTCTCTCATCAGCACTTCCTATATTGCATTCTGGAACCGGCGTTTTACCGAACAGCTCCTGCCGGATATCCGGATGTCCGCATCCAATTTCCGGTGGAAGAAGGTATGGGAACTCGTCTCTCTGGGAGCCTGGAATTCACTGACCAGGCTGGGACAGCAGCTTTTGGACGGACTGGGAGTTCTGCTCTCAGGAGCTCTGATTCTGGATGGAAACGCGTCCATGACCCTGCTGGCGCTTGCGACGCAGGTGCCGACCGCCATCACGAACCTGATGGGCACGGTCGTGGGTGTCTTTAACCCGCAGATCACGATCGCTTATGCAGAGGGCGACAAGGAGAAGCTGGTTGGCATTATCAAGAGCAGTAATCGGATTCTGATCTTTCTCATGAGCATTCCTATCGCATTTCTGACTGCGTATGGGATCGATTTTTACCGGCTCTGGCAGCCGTCCAAGGACCCATGGGCGCTGCAGAAGCTCTCTATCCTGTCAGTGGGCGTGCTTTACATCAGCATGAGTATTCAGGTGCTTTATCATGTATTTATCATCACCAAGAAAGTAAGATTAAATTCTCTGGTGCTTCTGGGGTCCGGCGTGGTATCTTCCATCATGTCCCTGATCCTGCTGAAGACGACAGATTTGGGAGCGGCGTGTTTTCCATTGTCCAGCATGGTTACAGGACTTTTTCGGAATTTTGTCTTTACGCCGATCTATGCGGCAAAGTGTCTGGAGATCCGCTGGAATCGTTTTTATAGCGATATCCTGCTTGGATGTTTTTCCATCGGGACGATCACTCTGCTGGGGCTTCTATCCCGGACGATCTGTCCGATCCATTCCTGGGGCGGCCTGCTGTTGACAGGTATGGTGATGGGACCTTTGTCGCTGTTCGTGAACTTTTTTATCATTCTTCGCAGGGAAGAGCGAGAGACAGTAATCCAGATGGTCCGTTCCCGGCTGAAAGGAGCGGCGTAAGATGTACAGTGTGGTGATACCCGTCTATGAAGCGGCAGTATCTATAAGACGCTGCGTGGATTCCTGGCTTGCTCAGACCGAGCAGAATCTGGAAGTGATCCTGGTGGATGACGGTTCCACAGACGGAAGCGGCAGGATTTGTGACGAATATGCGAAAAAAGACCGGAGAGTCCGTGTGCTTCACCAGAAAAACGCCGGTGTCTCGGCTGCGCGTAATGCAGGGATCGAAGCTGCGGAAGGAGAGTATCTTCTTTTTACGGACAGTGATGACTATGTGGCGGAGGACTATCTGGAACAGATGGCGCGCTGCCAGAGAGAATCCGGAGCGGATCTGGTCCTGTGTGGTTTTCATCACTTGTATGATGGAGCGGATATTCTGAAGATCCCAAAACCTGCGGAGACTTTTAGAGTTTCGGACTGTCCGGAAGCGTTTCTGCTTCTGTATGAAAAGAGCTTTTTAAATATGCCATGGAACAAGCTGTATAAAAGAGAACTGGCGGGCATATTTGACAGTTCCCTAAGTCTTGGTGAAGACTTGCTCTTCAATCTGGAATATATGAGGAACTGCGGAAAGATCGCCGTGCTGGCAAAGCCGCTCTGCTATTACATCCAGGATGAGCAGAAGACGACACTTTCGTCCAGAAAGCGTCAGGACCGGCTGGCTCTGGCCAGAAGGGTCTGTGAGGAAACGGAGGACTTTTATGAGCAGGTCTGCCGGGAAGAGGATGCAGAGCGCAGAAGTATGGGACACCGGCGGATCTTTACCAGATATATGAACGAAGTGATGGATGAATGTGAAAAAATGCCGGGGGATCAAAACCTTACCAGAGAAAAAAAAATACAGATCATCCAGTCATATGCAGAAGATGCATGGGTAAGGGAAAGAGGACAGGAAGCGG
The DNA here is from genome assembly GCA_947175375.1 of uncultured Clostridiaceae bacterium. Taxonomy (GTDB): domain Bacteria; phylum Bacillota; class Clostridia; order Lachnospirales; family Lachnospiraceae; genus Hominiventricola. The sequence continues at coordinate 10,304 of CAMWMT010000018.1, forward strand.
TCTTTGCCTATCCGGATTATAAGATCCTGTGGTTTTTCCTGCGACGCGGGCATGCAGGAATGGTCTATCTGCTGTGTGTATTGAGATCCATCCTCGTCCGCGCAGTGCACCATATCAGAAGAAAGGGGGGAAGCTTTGCATGGAGCCTTTGATCAGTGTCATCGTTCCGGTCTATCAGGTGGAAGCATATCTTGAAAGGTGTATTGAGAGTCTTCTTGTCCAGACCTATGGGAATTTGGAGATCATTCTGGTGGATGACGGTTCTCTGGACCGGTGCGGGGAGATCTGTGATACGTATGCCGGAAAAGACCGGCGGATTCAGGTGATCCATCAGGAAAATGCAGGTCTCTCCGGCGCTCGGAATGCCGGGATCGAGGTTGCCAGAGGAGCCTGTCTGGCATTTGTGGATTCTGATGATTATGTGTCCAGAGATTTTATCCGCACGTTATATGAACTGATGGAAGAGACCGGATGCGCCATTAGCCAGTGTCGGTTTTCCTATGTACAGGGAGAGCCTCTGCGGGGGACGAAGAACCGTGATTATCATATCTATCGCGGGGAGAGCCTGATGAAACAGCTGTATGGTCCGGAGGAAGAAGCCACGTGCTTTGTGGTGGCATGGAATAAGCTGTATAAGAGGGAACTGTTTGATAAGATCCGGTATCCACTGGGGCGTATTCATGAGGATGAAGCAACTACGTATCTTTTGTTTCATGAAGGGAAGAAACTGGCGTTTACAGAACGGACGCTGTATGGATACTATACGGAAAATGCAGGAAGCATTACAACCATTTTTTCCAGAAAGAGGCTGCAGTGGCTGACTGCGCAGGAAGAACGGATTCGTTTCTTTCAGAAACATGGATATGAGGAACTGCTGCCGGCTGCTTACCGGAAACTGTGTGATGCATGTATTACATTCTATCTGAGATGTACAAAAGAAGTAGAGGATCATGCAGCTTTGCAAAGAGACCTTATGAAAAGCCTGAGGAAATACCGCACAGAGGGCGGCACATGGATCCGAGAGCTTCCATTCCGCACGCGCGTGGGATATCGGTTGTTTTGCGTGAGTCCGTCGCTCTATAAAAAACTGTTGAAAGGGATGCAGGGATCGGTATGAAAGAGAAGATCAGCGTGATCGTGCCTGTATATGGCGTGGAAAAAGTATTGGGACGTTGCGTGGACAGTATCCTTGCCCAGACCTATGAGAATCTGGAGATTATCCTGGTAGATGATGGTTCTCCGGATCAATGCCCCCGGATCTGTGATGAATATGCGGAAAAATATCCCAATATTGTAGTTGTGCATAAAAAAAACGGAGGGCTGACTTCTGCATGGAAAGAGGGAGTCCGGCATGCCTCCGCAGAGCTGGTAGGTTTTGTGGACAGCGATGACTGGATCGAACCGGATATGTATGAACGTTTGGAGCAGGCGCTTACCCAGCAGGAGGCGGATATCGCCATGGCAGGCCTGGTCTTTGACTACGAAGATCCGGGATATCCCCCGCGCAGAGAGACCAACCGGATGGATATGACGGTTTACGACCGGGAGGAGCTGGCAGAGCTGTTCCCTGTCCTGCTCAATGACAGAAGCTTTATTGGGAGGACGATCCAGCCGTCCCGGGTGACCAAGCTGTTCCGGCGTAAATTGGTGGAAAAAAATCTGGAACTGTGGGATGACCATGTGACGGTGGGGGAGGATCTGCAGATGGTCTTTGCCGCTGTACTGGATGCAGAAAAGGTCTGTACGATTCCGGATTATTATCCCTATCATTACTGGTATAATGTATCTTCTATGACCGGAGGCCATGACCCAGGGTATCTTGAGAAGATCCGGCTGTTAAAACAGCGTATGGAAGTGATCTCGGATACAAAAGGTGTCTATGATTTCCGCCCGCAGATCCGCAATGACTTCCTGAGCCTGGCGATTATGGCAGTCAAAAATGAGATATGGAGAAATCATACGGATTCCTTTTGGCAGGTCTTGAAAAATGTAAAACAGATGTGCAGAGATGAGGACGTGCAGGAGGCACTTCGAAACCATACCATGGACCGGATTGGGCTGTCGGTAAAGCTATATATTTTGATGATGAAGCATGGGTGGTATCTGCCATGCTATGTGGTGACAAAGGTGTTTTTTTCGTTGTACTATCGGATGGCTTCCAAGCAGGTATGACAGATCCGTATTGCATGTTTTTCTTTTTTTGCCTGATCTTTATGTCATAAAAAAGTGTACATAAAGAGGATATAAATTTCAGATAAAAATGACGATTGTTCATTTTGAGTTTAAATAACTTTTATATGATGTTTGTATTGTGGATAAATTGCAGAAAAAGGAAAGTGAAATGTGATATGAGAAAAAGTCAGATAAAGAATGTGATCTATGCGGTATTGGCATGTTTCGCATTGCTGGTGTCATTGAATGTGGATCTGAGCGGAATTGGTGAAGAGGCGGCAGCGGGAGGCTTTCTGACGGTTCTCGCCGTTCAGATCAAGAAACTAGAATATATTCTTCCGGTCTTTGAATATCGGGATGCAGTTCTGGTATTGATGGTATCGGTTTTCTTTTTCAGAACGGATGAAGATTGGAAGGTGTCATTGTCCGAATGGTCTTATCGGATACCAGCACTGATGAGTGCCTTTTTTATGGTGTTCGGGTACAGCTTCTACTATACAAATTCCTGGAATCTTGTATGGATGGATACTTTTCATCTGCTGGTATCTGCAGGGATGCTGGCAGGATATTATGTATTATTCAGCCGAATCTTTCGTCTTTTGACCGGATGGATCTTTCGTGCCCCGGATGAGCCGGATTTTGCAGCGGGAAAGATTACGGAATGGGTGATGGAGACCCATGCATTCCTAGGCCCTGTGCTTGTGATTCTCTTATTCTGGTTCCCGTATATTCTGGCTAAATTTCCCGGAGCGGCCATGCCTGAGACCCTGGCGGAGATGCGGCAGTATTACTGGAATACGATCAATAATTATTATCCGCCGCTGCATACTATCCTGCTCAGTCTGTTGATGGAGCTGGGAAATCTTCTGTGGTCCTATACCTTCGGATTCTTCCTGAATCTGGTCGTACAGCTTGCACTGCTGCTGTCAGCATTTTCCTATGGCTTTGTGCTTATGAAGCGGTGGCAGACGCCTTACCGGTTCCGCTGGCTTGCTTTGGCAGTCATCTGCGTCGTGCAGTTTTTCCCGATGGAAGCCACGGTGGTGGAAAAGGATGTACCCTATACAGCATGTGTGATCTTTCTTGTGCTTCTGCTCTATGAACAGGTGCGTACCATGAGAGCAGGAGAGGAGGTGAGTCGGGGACAGGCGGCTGGTTTTGGGCTGGCTGCCATGGGAACGGCCTGCTTTCGAAATGAAGGCTTTTATCTGGCGGCTGCTTCAGGGATCTGTATGGTAGCATATGTGTATCGGAAGCAGTGGAAAGAGGACCGTCCAGGATGTATAAGATTCTTTGTGGCAATGCTGTTGCCGGTCTTTCTGTTTGCAGGCTATCAGAAGGTGCTGCTTCCTGTCTGTCATGTGGAGGATAACGGACCAAAAGAGGCATTGTCCATTCCGTTTCAGCAGACAGCCCGTTATGCCAGGGACTATGGTCATGAGCTGACAAGAGAAGAGGAGGAGATCGTCTCCCGGGTTCTGGATGGAGAACATCTGGCAGAACTTTATGATCCGATCACCTCGGATCCGGTGAAATATACCTTTCATGCAGAAACCGTGCAGGATCTGACCGACTATTTCGGACTGTGGTTCCGGCAGCTTTTAAAGCATCCGGGTAACGCAGTGCAGGCGACCATGAACAATGCATATGGCTGGTTCTATCAGGAAGGATATGCACACAATTATATGATGACTTCACAGATAGAAGGTCATGAGGTCCGCTGGGAGATTACGCAGCCGGCAAAGCTGGCAGGTGTGCGGCATGTCATGGAGCGGGTTGCGAAGCTTCTGTCCAGAATACCTGTGGTCAACTGGTTTGAGAATGCCGGGATCGCATCCTGGCTGACGATTCTTCTGATCTCCTTCTGGGCAGGAGCGGGAAGGAAGCGTTATATCCTGTCTGTGGTTCCGTTGATCCTGGCGCTTCTGGTCTGCGTTGCGGCACCGACCTTTCGTTATCAGATGAGGTATATCATGCCGGTGATCTTCTGTGTACCGTATTATGTGCCGATGGCGGTGCAAAGTATCAGGGAAATGTCCTGAACGTCAGGATTTACAGATCTGGCGTCTTAAAATTGACGAAAAGCATGATAAACATCACATGAACGATGCTCTATTAGGGCAGGAATCCGATGCCGTTTATATATTACTCAAAAATATTTAGCAGTTGCTGTCATAGGGAAAGGAGACAGAGAGATGAAGAGATGGCTGCATGTATTACTTATATTAGTAATGACATTATCACTGGCGGGATGTGGGAGCACGCAGAACCGTACTGCAGCAGAAGCACAGACCGGAGAGACAGTTGAAGTACAGCAGGGTGGTACAGATACTTCGGTCGAAGAATTTGTGGAAGAAGATACCGGGGATGGCACTGAAGCCGAAGATTTTGCTGAAGCAGATACCGGAGATGATACCAAAGCAGAAGATGAAGGTATGGAAGCAACGGATCTGACCGGGGAATCAGAAGAGGAAGCAGAATCAGAAACTATGCTTCCGGAAGATGGAGTGTATACATCCAAAGAAGATGTGGCATTGTATATTTATCTGTATGGATGCCTTCCATCCAATTTTATTACAAAAAAAGATGCACAGGCGCTCGGATGGGAAGGCGGTTCCCTGGAACCATATGCCCCGGGGAAATGCATCGGAGGCAGCCGTTTTGGAAATTATGAAGGATTGCTGCCGGAAAAGGAAGGCCGGGTATATACAGAATGTGATATCGATACCCTGGGAGCCGACAGGCGTGGCGCCAAACGAATCGTATTCTCCAATGACGGACTGATCTATTATACAGAAGACCATTATGAGTCTTTTGAACTTTTGTACGGGGAGGAATAGTTATGCGGAGCTGTGTTCTGGATGGAGCGAAGATCAATGACAAAGGAATGCTGCACGATATTCTGGCAGACGCTCTGGGATTTCCGGAATGGTATGGGAGGAATCTGGATGCGCTTTACGACTGTCTGACTGACACAGGGGAGGAGACACAGATCGTGATAGAGAATCCGGAACTGCTGGAATGTCATCTGGGAAACTATGCATCGCTTCTGATGCAGGTATTGCACATAGTATCAGAGGAAAATCTCAAGATTCACGTATGTGAAGAAAATGACAACTAAATTGTGTGATCTGGAACTTACAGCTTTGAATTCCGGCGATATGCTGAGGAATCCAAAGCTGTATTTTTGTAGGTGTTTCAATATTTTATTCAAAAAGAGGGTTTAATTCCCCACAGCTT
>CAMWMT010000019.1 GCA_947175375.1 uncultured Clostridiaceae bacterium
ATTTTTATACTGAAATAGTCTGTCACATTTCCTTCTTATTTTTATGTTTCTTTTGCCTGATAAAAGAAACGATGAAAAAATTTGTTTTTTAACGAAAATATGGTTGCATTTTCCTGTAATACTTGTTATAATGAGCAAAAATGTAAGGGCTTACATTTTACACACCATCAAAATTGTCTAAATTTAAGGAGGTTATTGATTATGTGCGTGTACACTATGGGAAATTTAAGAATTGTCGACCTGACAAAGCAGCTGGATCCGAAGACGGAATCAAGAAGATGTCATCTGTATCGTTTTAATACAGGAGGGCCGATTCCGGATTTCCACACCATCATGGACCTGACAAGCCATCTGGGAACCCACTGCGAATGCCCGTATCATCATGATGACAACTGGCCAAGCGTTGCAGAGCTTCCGCTGACGACTTTCATGGGAAGAGCGATCTATGTGGATTTCAAAGATACTGTTGCTCCTTATACTCATATCACAGCTGTAGATCTGGATCGGGCAACTGAGGGCAAGATCAAGGATGGTGATATTGTGATCCTGGATTCTTCCTATAAGATCGAACCGTTTACTCCGGCAACCAATACAGACAAGGATCAGCGTCTCCTGATTGGCAAAGAGAGCGCAGAATGGTTCCGTGACCACAAGGTAAAATGCGTTGGCTTTGGCGACGGCGTATCTATCGAAAACTGCAACGAGGATGTAAAGCCGTTCCACGATATCCTGATGGCAGAGAACATTGTATTCCTTGAAGTATTGAAGAACCTGGAAAAGCTGGAGAAGGATGTCTTCTTTATGAGCTATTCTCCGCTTCCGATTATGGGCCTGGATTCCTGTCCGGTTCGCGTATATGCCATCGAAGGACTGGCTGAGTTTTCATAAGAACTTTATTGAGATTTAAGAGATAATAGTAACAATTAATATGATATATGGAGATAAACAGAGATGAAAATAGTAGTAATAGGTGCAGGAGCTATGGGCTCTATTTACGGAGGCCATCTCTCCATTAATAATGAAGTCTATATGGTAGATACCAATCAAACGGTAGTGGATAAGATCAACAGTGATGGTCTGAAAATCGATGAAGACGGTGTGACCAATGTCTATCATCCCAAGGCTGTGACGACTACGGAAGGAATTGGAAACGTAGATCTGGTGATCCTGTTTGTAAAAGCGATCTTCTCCCGCTCTGCCCTGGAAGGAAATAAGAATCTGATCGGACCCAATACCAGAGTTCTGACTTTGCAGAATGGCGCAGGCCATGAAGACCTTCTGAAAGAATTTGTGCCGGTAGAGCATGTGGTAATCGGTACGACCGAGGACAACGGAGCAGTTCTGGATTTTGGTCATATCAGAAGAGGCGGCGTTGGCAGAACGAATGTAGGTCTTTTGACCGAAGATACCGATGGTTTCCTGCCAACCTTAAAAGAGTCATTTGACAGCTGCGGTTTCCAGGTGAAGATCCATGAAAATATTCAGCAGCTGATCTGGGATAAATTATTTACCAACGTCTCCCTGAGCGCTGTAACCGGCATTCTTCAGGTTGATATGGGATACATCGCTTCCAATGAATATGCATGGAAGATGACAGTAAAACTGATCCATGAAGCTGTTGAGACGGCAAAAGCTCTGGGACTTACCTGTGATGAAGAAACAATCACTGAGAAAGTTCGCAAGACTTCCGAAGACAGCCCGAACGGCCGTACTTCCATCCGTGTGGACCTGGAAGCAGGAAGAAGGACAGAGGTAGATACGATCAGTGGAGCTGTTGTACGCGCAGCTGCAAGGTGCAATGTTGCAGTTCCTACCCATGAATTTGTCGTCAACATGGTACATGCCATGGAAGGAAGACCCCGCTAATATTCAATTCTGATCCAGGAGGACAAGATTATGATTTTTACATCCATTCATTCAATTGATGACCATAAAGCATATCCGGAAGTGATCCAAAAGATGATCCAGTACCTGAAGGAAAATGACATCACGAAGATGGAGCCGGGCGTCTATGAGCTGCAGGGCAAGGATCTCTATATACAGGTATTTGATGCAAAGACTGCCCCGGTGGAAGAGACCCGTCCGGAATCCCACAACGATTACCTGGATGTCCAGTTCCTGGCTACCGGCGAGGAGAAGCTCGGATTTACTCCCAATACCGGAAAGTATGAAGTCGACGAGCACATCGTGGAGCGTGACCTGATCTTCTACAAGAGTGTAGAGAACGAAGGCTTCATTCACGCAACCCCGGGATGCATCAGCGTGTTCTTCCCCTGTGATGTTCACAGGCCTGCAGTTGCAGTGAACGAGCCGATGACCGTCCGTAAAGCTGTGATCAAGGTTCGGACGACACTCATCTGACCGTAAAGTAACGAAGCAGCATGTGTCCCTCCGGTTCTGGGGGAACGCTCTCGACCCGTGTGCTCAGCACTCGTATGGAATGGATCGGAAGTCCGTTCCAATCCACACAGCGTTGCTGAGCACACGGACAGGGTTACGTTTTGTAATTCTCCACAAATATAGAAAATTGCTGGCCGTGGGCGGACAGACATTCTTCCAGATACAGGGAATTGCAGGGGCATATGCGGAACTATAAATAGGAGATGGTTAAAATGAAGAAATTCATGGGCAAGAATTTTCTGCTCAGCACAGAGACTGCGAGAGAATTATATCATGACTTCGCAGCACAGGTCCCGATTCTGGACTATCACTGCCACATCAATCCGCAGGAGATCGCTGAGGACAGAAAATTCGAGAATATCACCCAGGTATGGCTGGGCGGAGACCACTATAAATGGCGTCAAATGCGCTCCAACGGCATTAACGAATACTATATTACCGGAGACGCCCCGGATCGGGAGAAATTCCAGAAATGGGCGGAGACACTCGAAAAAGCCATTGGAAACCCGCTGTTCCACTGGAGTCATCTGGAGCTGCAGAGATTTTTCGGATATTATGGCGTACTGAATGGAGAGACCGCAGAGGAAGTGTGGAATCTGTGTAACACAAAGCTGCAGGAAGATTCCATGAGCGTAAGGAATCTGATCCGGCAGTCAAATGTAACGCTTCTGTGTACGACAGACGATCCGGTAGATGACCTGAAATGGCATAAGGTGATCAAGGAAGATGAAAGCTTTGAAGTCCAGGTACTCCCGGCATGGAGACCAGATAAAGCCATGAATCTGGAAAAACCGGAATATACCGATTATCTCAGTAAATTATCAGAAGTGTCTGGTGTAGAGATCAGGACTTTCGCAGATCTGAAGGAAGCCATTGTAAAGCGAATGGAGTATTTCGACAGCTGCGGCTGCTCTGTATCAGACCACGGCATCGACTATGTCATGTATACGCCAGCTTCCGAAGAAGAGGTCGAGGCGATCTTCGCCAGCCGCCTGGCAGGCAATGCAATCTCCAGAGAAGAGGCTGCGAAGTTCAAGACCGCGTTTATGCTGTTCATTGCCGCGAAATACGAAGAGATGAACTGGGTCATGCAGCTTCATTATGGATGTAAGAGAGATAACAACCGTGCGATGTACGCGAAGCTGGGACCGGATACCGGATATGATTGTATTAACAATTTTGCTCCTGCAGATCAGCTGACGGACTTCCTCAATGCAGTCAATGAAGCGAAGAACCTGCCAAGAACGATCCTCTACAGCCTGAATCCCGGAGATGATGAGCTGATCGGAACGATCCTGGGCTGCTTCCAGAACAGCGACGCTGTCGGAAAGATCCAGCAAGGTTCTGCATGGTGGTTCAATGATAACAAGACCGGTATGATCAAACAGATGACTTCTCTGGCAAACTTAGGGCTCCTTGGCAATTTTATCGGTATGCTGACTGACTCCAGAAGTTTTCTGTCTTACCCAAGACATGAATATTTCAGAAGAATCATGTGCGAACTGATCGGCGGATGGGTAGAAAACGGGGAATATCCAAAGGATATGAAGACCCTGGAGAAGATCGTAAAGGGAATCTCCTATAATAACGCCGTACGTTATTTTGGGTTTGATCTTGAGACGAAATAAATCATTCAGCATGGGGTGTTGCAAAGAGCATTTTGCAACACCCCATCTGCATATCACAATGAAATCAGGTGAGAAGAGGGGATGAGGAATTGAGGAATATTTATGATATTGCAGAGCTTGCAGGCGTCTCTATCGCCACTGTATCACGGGTAGTTAACGACAGCCCGAAGGTGAGTGAGAAGACCAAGGAAAAAGTGCGGTCTGTGATGAAGGAATATAACTACACCCCCAACGTATTCGCGAGAGGCCTTGGACTGAATTCCATGAAGACCGTCGGAATCATCTGTCCGGATGTCTCTGATGCCTATATGGCAAATGCCATCTCGCATCTGGAGAAAAGCCTTCGCTGTTATGGATACAACTGCATCCTGTACTGCAGCGGTTATGCGTACGAAGATAAAGCAAATGCTGTAAACCTGATCCTTCAGAAACGTATCGATGCGCTCATCCTGGTCGGTTCCAATTATGCCGGAGACGGAGGAGATGCCGCAACCGAATATATCCGCAATGCCGCAAATGAGATACCGGTATTTTTGATCAACGGATATGTCCGTGATCCGGGAATCTACTGCATCCTTGCAGACAACTATCAAGCAATCTATGATGTGGTGACAGACCTTCTCGAAACAGGAAGAAGACAGATACTCTTCCTGTACAATTCCACTTCCTACAGCGCTCTCGAGAAGATACGGGGATATGAGGACGCGCTGAAGGACAACAGCCTGCCGGTTCAGGAGGAACTCAAGGTCTATGTCCCGAATCACAGAATACTGGAAGTCAGGGATTCCCTTCTGCAACTCTCCGAACAGGAGCATCCGGGATTTGACGCTGTGGTGGCAACAGAGGATGCCCTGGCCGCAGGCGCGATCAAATACATTCGCGCAAAAGGCCTCCGGACACCGGAAGATATCTGTGTTGTCGGATACAACAATTCCGAACTGGCAGTCTGCTGTGAACCGGAACTGACATCTGTTGACAGCCAGGGCAGGGTTCTTTGTGAAGAAGCTGTAGAACTTATGATGGCGCATCTGCACGGACAGACGGTACGGCACAAGAAGATTGTCCCGTGCCATCTGGTGAAGCGGAAAACAACTGATTTTTAGATGCACCCATCCAACGATTCCACATTCATCTGTCCCGGCAGGGAATTACATGAAATCCATATACAATATCCTGTCCCGCATCGATATGGTATGCCGGTTCCACATCCGCGCCCCAGCTGTCGATGCCACCGACGCCCCGGACTGCACCGCAGATACAGAGTACGGTCCGCCTGGGCAGCGGCAGCTCTTCCTGATGAAAGGCGTTCTCCAGCTCAGAAGCCGTATAGGGCAGACAGGAAAACGCAAAGGGACTGTCTTCTTCTGCCTGAAACCGGAGGGACGCCTTCTGGCGGGAAACACTCCGGTTATCCAGTGTGCGGCTTCTCCGTACCTCCACCCAGGAGGTATCCATATGCATCCCGCATTCCTGAGGCACCAGGTAGGGAGTGACCGGCAGCCCCTGCACTTCATGGACTCCATGGCTGCCACCTGCCTTCCGGTCGGGATATGTCTCTCCGGACAGTCCTTCATAGACAAAGCCATCCGCACAGGTCGGCATGAGAAAGCGCATGCCAAAGACCGGGAGTTCCGGAAGCCCTTCCTTTCCGTAATAATGGGCTTTTACCTGTATCGCTCCATGACTGTTCATTTTATAAGAAACTTCTACCTGTGTGGAAGGAACCGTGATCGTTTCATAGGTGTAGACGATCTCCAGCTCTGATGCCGCTTCTTGATCTGTATATCGATTGTTCTCCGGCGCAGACGGGAATGGAATTTTCTCTCCATCTACAAAAATATCAATTTTCGCGCATCGGATAAACTGGTCAGCAGCAAGCCACATCCCGCTCTTCAGAGTAAATCCATTTCCCCGGTCATTATCCGTGGCAGCTCTCCAGAAGCAGGGGCGCGGTGGACGGTACATCCACTCCATACCGCCGGATACCAAAGACTCCATGCCGCCTGCCGCATAGGAAAAGAGATAATGAAACTCTTCTCCCTCACAGTTCCCATGAACACCCAGCGTCACATCTCCATAGACGATCTGTAGCAGATCCTGTCTGTCCGATTTTCTATCTGTATTTTCCATAATAATACCTCACTTCCTGCATAGCCGGTTTCTCTGTACGGTCCGCAAAGATAATGCCGTCTCCGGAAAATGCATAATCAGAAGGACGGTCATCAAAGTCACCACCGTAACGCAGCACCATCCGTCCGGTCACCCCATCCTTAACCAGTAATGCCTGATCGATAAAATCCCAGATAAATCCACCCTGATACATCTCGTATTCCTCCAGAAGCTTCATGTAGGAATCCATACCTCCCAGAGAATTACCCATGTCATGCATGTATTCACACAGGATAAAGGGTTTCTTCGGATCATGCTCCAGATAAGCCCGGATATCAGCGGGCGGCGCATACATACGGCTCTCCACATCCGATATGGTATCTTCATAACTCCGGTTCCGAAAGACACCTTCATAGTGCACCAGACGGCTGTCATCCTTCGCTTTCAGCCATGCATTTGCGGCTTCCAGTACATCTCCTGCATAGGACTCATTTCCCAACGACCAGAACAGGACAGAGGGGTGATTTTTGAAAAGCTCAAAATTGGTCCGTATGCGGTCCAGCACCGCTTCTTTCCACTGTGGCAGACTGCCAGGCACGTTCCAGGACGGTTCTACCTCTCCCATTTTCTGCCAGCTTCCATGGGTCTCCAGATTCGCTTCCGCCATCAGGCAGACGCCAGTCTCATCGCAGAGTCGGTACCAGGGAACCTGATCCGGATAATGGCAGGTACGCACAGCATTGATATGATTTCGAAGGATGATCTGCATATCCTCCTCCATCTCTTCTCTTCCAATACATCTTCCATGCTCCGCGCTCCACTCATGACGGTTGACGCCATTCAGAATCAGCCGTTTTCCATTCAGACGGATGACTTTGTCCACAATCTCCACCCTGCAAAAGCCAATCCGATATGAGACCACTTCCACCAGCTGACCTTCGGCATCATAGAGGCGAATATACAACGAATACAGATGCGGCTGGAAGATATCCCACGGGATAACCGGTCCCAGATCCTGCTTTTCCATAGCATATGATCCCGTGTAACTACTGTCATCCGGAATCGGGATCTCATGTCCCAGAAGCTGCTTTCCTTCCTGATCTTCCAGAGACAGCTCCATCCTGCCGGACATTCCTTGTTCCATCGAAATCTTCAGCTCTGCACTCAGGCTCCCGCTTCCGTCCGGATGAAGCTTTGGCTTTGCCCACAGATCTTCTACATGCATCCCTGGCTTTGCGTACAGTGTCACATTTCGAAAGATCCCGAAGAAACGGAAGAAGTCCTGGTCTTCCAGGAATGCCGCCGTACTCCTCTTGTGTACCTCCACTGCCAGAAGGTTTCCCTTCTCCCGGAGCCATGGGGTCAGGTCAAATTCGGAAGGGGTAAAGCTGTCCTCCGCATATCCCACAAAGAAACCGTTAAGCCACACATACATAGCCTGCTCCACTCCCTCAAAACAGATGTGGACACGTTTTCCCAGAAGCCCCTCTTCCAGGTCAAACTGTTTTCGATAGGAACCCACAGGGTTGTATCCCGCTTCACTGAACATGCCCTTTCCTGCGTCGCTATTGTCCAGACTGTATGCCGGTCTCCGATAGATATGACCTTCCCATGGATACATGGTATTGATATAGTGAATCTTATCATATCCTGCTATCTCGATATGGCAGGGCACCGAAATCTCATCATAATCCGATGCATCATAATCCGTCCGAAAGAAATCCACCGGACGGCTCATGGCATTTTCCGAATACCAGAACTGCCAGATTCCATTCAGAGACTGAGCCAGAGAATTGTTACCTGTCTTCATCTCTTCCATATTTACATAAAATTCATGGTCGCTGTGCGCCGGAAGCTGATTCACCCGGAATACTTCCGGATCGTCCAGCCAGTTGATGTCTGCGTTCATAAAATTACCTCTGTTAAAATTTTGCTGTATTTTCTTATGCCTGTACATATGTTTCTGAAACAGACACATTTTTATTTTCCTGTCTGATTGCCTCATTGATTAAATTTTGTATCAATGAAAGCATCGTTTTACATGTCAGGATTTTGTTCACCATATCCTCTAATGACTTCATGGACTCAACATTAAAAAAGCAATTTCTTTTTCCACTATACTCTATTGCCAGTTCTTCATTCATTACAATGGTTACCGGATAGGATACGGTTCCATAATCAACAAACATCATTCTATATTTATAGTGTTCCAACCCTTTTACACGGAGGAATACTTCGTAACGGTGGTCTACCTTATCCTGCTCCCCTAACTCATCCTGAATATCAACATGAATGGTTTCTGATGTTTGTAATGTATTGAGAGCAGATACCAGACCTGATTTTTTCGTATACGTATAAGATGTTATTTCACCACTGTATTCCTGGATTTCTCCGCAGACATATCCTCTTGTTGCACTTTCCACCTGCTCCAGCAATCCTCTAATAACTGTTTCTGGTGTATATTTGTCCACCAAGTCAAATACAAATTCTGATTCTTTCATAATTTAATCTTCCTTCCTGATTATTTATCTTCAATTTCACACATGATTGGAAAATGATCACTGATATTTACATTCGGATGCATGTTTTTATCCATTAGGTCTGCATACGTGCAGGTTGTTATGATTTTTAAGCTTTCCCGATTAAACAATGGCAAAATATCTTTACTCAAAATCACCTGATCCAACATGTACCACATGGGATTCTTTAATTTTGCCTGATTTAAATAGTATGTTCCCGGCGGATATGAAAAATCTCCCATCAGATTCCACATCGGATTATAGAACTTTCTATATTCTATATGATTAACTGAACGTGTCGGTTCATCCTTTGTATTCAATGCTGGTAATCCGTGAAACCCATTCGCATTTAAGCATCCTCGATCGTATGGCATTTCATTAATATCACCTATTATTAGCGTTTTTTTCGAATTAATTTCGTCTTCCTTTGTTTTAATATCACTCATAATCTGTTGTATGATTGCCAGCCGCTCATCACTGCGATCCCCATACATATCTGTAAAAAGATGAACACAACATATGATATATTCTTTTTTTATAATTTGTATAGAATAATAAGGATCTTGTATAGCAGCCTCAACATCCGCATAACTGCTCCAAAACTGTATTCTATCACAGCCAAAAGTATTATATTGGATTAAAGATTGCTGATGTTCTTTTAAAAGCAAGGCCAGTTCATCTTTATCTGCATTGTACTCTGCCATAATCAATACATCTATACAATAATCCTGAACCAAATTTGCAATATAGGGATTGATCTTATTATTGTGCGTATTCCAAAACAGAACTCTCACTTATTTTCCTCCAGTTAACTCATCAATAAGCTCTGTATTAATCTTGAACCCTTCAAAGGCAACATTTATCCTTTTCTTCAAATGATAAATCATTTACTTTATCCCGTTTTGTGAAAATTTTTGATTGTTTCTGACAGGAGAAATTAAGATTTTCGTCAGATAAATTGAAAATAGCAGAATTGATACAGACACCAACGACATTTCTTCCTGACAGCTTTGCTTCAATTAAAGTTGTTCCGCTGCCGGAAAACGGATTTTATATCCCCCTTCTTTTTGAGATTATTATACTTCCTGAATTCTTTTTTGTCTATAAAATTTTTGACCGTTCACCACCAGGCAGTACGCTCACGCCAGATACTCCTCCAGCGTCAGATTCCACCGGGTCATATATTCGGCATGAGGTGTTCCTGTATATCGAAAACGCCACGGTTCATGAGCGATGCCTGTGATTGCTTCCCTGCCTGCCGGATAGCGTTCGATAAAGCCAAAGGCAGGCGCCAGTTCCCGAAAACACTGGCAGATGCCCTCGTAGGGAAACGCAGGACGAATAAAGTCGATCTCCTGTTGACGCAGCCCAAGGTCAATGGCCAGTCCGGTCTGATGCTCGCTGTGACCGGGCAGAGCCACAAACTGTTCTGTAAATTTCGAACCGTTATCTCTGAGAGATTCTTCGTAGATTATCTGCTGCTCCTTAAGGAAACGCCAGCCGCTGACAGGAACGATATACCGCCAGCCGTCTATCTGTTCCATGATGAGGGCAAGAGCCTGAGCCGCTTCCCGCTCCATCAGGATGTGCGGATAATCTTTGTGCACAGAAATCAGATCCTGCACCTCATCCGACGAATATGCCTGTTGCTGATTGACCAGAATCAGACTGTTTATTCTTTTTATCATAAATATCATCCTTTCCAGAACATAAAAATCCGATTGTCTCTGACAGGACTATCCTATCAGAAGCAATCGGATCATATTTTAATATTCTGTTACGGGATTCCTAAGAAAATCCTAATGGAAAACTGCTAATTTCCTATTTCCCGGGTGCCTTCAGTTTGCTTGTATCAATACCCTCATGATGGAGCAGCCAGATCTTTTTCTCGATACCGCCCGCATATCCTGTGAGACTTCTATTCGCACCGACTAACCGGTGGCAGGGAATGATGATCGAAATCGGATTACGTCCCACTGCGCCCCCTGTAGCTTGTGCGGACATATGATCTACACCTCTGATGACAGCGATCTTCTTCGCAATCGCTCCATAAGTCGTCACTTCCCCATACGGAATCTCGCAGAGCAGCTTCCAGACCTCTTTCTGGAATTCACTGCCCACAGGCGCCAGCGGCAGTTCACTGACCTGCGGCTTTTCACCTTTGAAATAGCGATCCAGCCATGCTTTTGTCCGTTTTAAGACCGCTGTATCCTTCTCTTCTGTCACCTCACCGCCCAGGGATCGTGCAAAATACTTCTGCCCTTCAATCCAAAGCCCGGCAAGTGCGCTGTTCTGCTCCGCCAGCAGAAGACGTCCCACAGGGGCATCATAGTATGCAAGATAAAACATGTGCTTTGTTTCCTTTCTCTGGTCGACAATATATATAACCAGTAAAGTCTTCCTCTCGTTTCATTTTATTTCAATGCTACTTCATGATCAACTTCAAAGTCACTTCAAACAAACATGAAAAGAGCCATCCGATCTTCTGTCAATCGAATGGCTCTTTACCTGTCAATCTGAAGTTTCACCTTGTTCATCCCCTTTCAGGATTATTTCCGTTGCATCCTTTCTCGTCAGATGCTTCCAGATCTTTTGTTCTCCGCAGGTATCCAACATTTTGAAAATCATGAAATAAATTTTATCTTCCCATTGGACCTTTCCTCCGTTTTCGGAAACTTTTATGTGTTTCTTTCTTGTTTGTGATTATATATTACAACACCTTTTTCTATTTGTCAATAGTTTTCTGAAAATTATTTTATATTTTTTTCAAAGACTAACATCTCCGCGCTTGCATCCTTTTTTATCACATAAGAACACACCGTCCGACATTGCCCGTCTCCGTCTACGCTTCCCTTGTGCGCATTCTCCTGCCAAAAGCCACAGGCTTCAAACAGCTTCCTGGATGCGGTATTATGCTCCAACACGCTGGAATGGATCTGATATAGTCCCAGCTCCTGAAATGCATGGGAGACCAGAGCGTCCACCGCGTCCCGGCCATACCCTCTGCCGCGGGCGGATGCTGCAAGCTTGATGTAGATCTCCGCCATTCCATTCCCGGAGTCCATATGAGTGAGCATGACAATCCCAAGCCCCTTTTCCGGTGTCTCCCGGTCCGCAATGACCCTGCGCAGGATGCCTGGCGTATCCGGAGCCAAAAACGGTCGGAAGCCGCCTCTCCACCGCATCCTGGGCACAGCGCTTCCATATCCCCCTGTCACCTTCACGATATCCGGATCCTGGACCAGATCCTGCAGCATCATCCGATCCTGCATTTTTGCCTCCCGGAGGATCACTCTCTTTCCTGTTATCTCCATATCGTATACTCTCACTCCCGGAAATACATATTTTATACGACTGCTTCGATCAGTCGTTTTTTCCCCAGCCGGATCTCTCTTACACCCGTCTCCTTTTTCAGGTTAAAGTTAAAGCTCAGCATATATCCTTCTTCCAGATGATAATGATCCAGATAATCAACCAGCTGTCTTTCTCCCCTTGTATGATATGCATTACCGTACCAGATCTTGATCTCCACCACAAACTGTTTCCCAAGATAATCCACCACAAGATCTGTCCTCTCCCGGTTCCGGGTCTCAGCTTCCACATAGCAATTACCGGTCCCATTGATGATCGGTTTCAAAAACAGCATAAAGTAGCGTCTTCCATCTTCCTCATAGAATCTCTGGCCCTGATCTCCATAAAGGTCTGTAAAATGCAGCACAAAGCGCTCCAGGATCCGCTTCATATCCAGATAACCGTCCCGCACAAACTGATTCCTGTCCTTCAGCGCAGCATCATAGATCTCCTGCTGCTGCATGGCAGGCGAAGCGAGAAACAGATTATACAATAACGTCTCAAAGATCCGGTTCGCAATCACCACCTGGTTGTCCACCCTGTTCACAAAACCGAACATCAGCGCCATCTCAATCGAACGGACTCCCAGTACATAGATAATCTCTTTTCCTTTAAACAGCAGTTCCCGAAGCATCCCTTCCAGTTCCGGGTAATCCTCCAGTTTATGAAACAGGGAATCGAATACCGGATTGGACTCTGACAACAGAATCCGGACTGCCTTCAAAAATCCTTCTTTGTTCCATGCGCTGCTTCTGTCCGGGAACCCAAGACTTTCCGTAACTCTTTCATCCATCAGCTTACAGATGCGAGAGACCAGGTACGGATATCCCGATGTATAGTCATAGATCAGCTCCGCCATCTCCCGGATCTTCATACCTGTGTGATGGTCCTTTTCATATATGCTGAGCATGCCGGAAATATCCGCTGCAGAGAAACTCATATCCACCAGAAAATCCGCTGCGATATTCCACGGACTGTTCGTCTTGTGTTCATCCTCCGGGCGGATCTTCTGCCTGATATTTTTTACGTCATACACTCCTGCCAGTATTACTGACTGGAACGTCTTCGTTCTGTCCCTTCGGATATAGCCACCCCGCAGCTGTGCCAGAAAATCAAGGAACACCTGATTATTGGCTGCACTGTCCACTTCATCGATCATCAGCACAATTCTTTTATCTGCTGTTTTACACCACATTGTTAGGCATTGAAACAGAAGCGACAAAGTGGCATGCTCCACCATCCTGTCCGCAAATCCATATAACCTGTCTCGAATCTGATCCGGTATATTCTCTGTCTCCTCCAGCAGTTCCCTTGAAAAAGCAGCTGTAAAACTCTGTTCATTTTCAAAATCCGCATAACTTATCATCTGGAAGTCCAGACTGACTACCTGATAATCTTCCTGCAAAAATTCTTTCAGCGCCTGTAAGATCGTTGTCTTTCCATACTGTCTGGCTCGATTGATGGTAAAATACTGTCCTGCATCCACCATCTCCTGGATCGCCCGAAGCCTGCTGGTAAGGTCTACCATATAATGCTTCTCCTGACAACATCTGCCTGCCACATTAAAGCTTTTTTTCGTCATAATTTTGCTTTACCTCCGACTTCTTGACATCCCTGTGCAGATGATTCTTTGTCAAATCCAAAAAGGTGTAAAGCCTTTGTTCATTCTTCAACGACCTTACACCCTGTTTACCAGTTTCACATGTAACTCAGTTTTTAATCTTATCAATCTCTGTAAGATTGACTCCCAGACTTGTCAATGTCACCTTTAATTCAAGGTATCTATCATGCATTGAATCATAAGTATCCGGACTACAGTCTTTAATTGCCACCATCCAGTTTTGCAGTCTCGAAAATTCACTGACATAATCTTTGATGATATCTGCTCCACCCGGCATATGCTCATCCACCCTTTTATATGCACCGTTGATTATGATACTTTGAATATTTTTATTATATCAATAAGCCGTTTGAGTGTAAAGCTTTTATTCAAAAGACTTTGGCAATCATGTAAAATCCATTGGATGTATGTCCATTCATGGTTGTGAACTGCAACCGCTCATATCTCAAAGTTTCAAATCCTTTCAGCAGTGTAAAGACCCACTTCTCGTCATGATGCCGCAGGACTGCTCCCTCCGGAAGCTCGAATACACCGTATGTCCCGTATATGGGAGCATATTTTACATACCGTTTTTGATTTCTTTCATCCTCATTCAGCAGGAAATCATTGACATACAGGATGCCGCCTGGTCTCAGTACCCGGCAAATCTCCTGAATCAGATTTTTCTGTCCAGAATCGCTCTGAATACAAGTCAGTACGGCAAAGAGAATGACTGTATCCACGCTCCCGTCTGGCAAGTCGATCTGCTCTGTTTCCATCGTCCGAAGATCTAGATACGGGAACTGCTCTCTTCCTCTCCGGATCATTCCACCTGAAAAATCCATTCCAGTCAGGTGGCGATACCCAAGCTGATGCAACTCATTCAGGGTCCGCCCATATCCACATCCGACATCAAGAATGACCGAATCCTTTCCGACATGTCTCTCAAATTCCTCCGCCTGAAAGGGCGTTGTAAACTGTTTGACGGCCGATACCTGATCCCAGTATGCTCTCTGTTCCATTATCATATCCCCCTATTATTGTTCCGCTCCACCCCGGCCAGCACACGGACAGGAGATCAATTCCCAATCGCCTTCAGCGCTCTCATTGATTTGTGTGCCGCGCAGGAAACCAACGTTTTCTTGTATTATATCAGCACTTATGTTAAGCTGATATGAGAAATCTCATACTGTTTCAATCAAAAGGTGCATCCATGAAAAAAATTATTCAGCAGAACCTGTTAGCGAAATATTATGATCGCTTTCCCTTGACTGATTATTTCAGCTTTGACATCACGCCCCATGTCTCTGTTGTTCAGTTTGAGAGCGGTGAAACGATTCTGTCAGAAGGTACTTCCCCTGCCATGCTGTATTATCTGATCGAAGGCAGGGCCAAACTGTATCTATCCCATGAAAATGGCCGCATTTCTCTGATCAATTTTCTCGATGCCCCATGCTTCCTTGGAGAGATGGAACTGATCGGAGCACAGGATAATTCAAATGGAGTGACTGCGATCACGCCATGTACCTGTTATGCCATCAACACCGATGCCTGCAGGCATAAGATGCTGGAAGATGTACGATTCCTGCGCCATCTCTGCCTCTTTCTCGGCAAAAAGGCAGTCGGCAACACTTTTAATTATTCTCGCAATCAGTCCTGGCCTTTAGAGGTACGTCTGGCAGATTTCATCCTGCTCACATCGCAAAATGGATACTACAGGGAAAAACATACAGAAGCATCCGAATTTTTAGGTGTTACCTACCGGCATCTTCTGTATGTTCTGGCTGACTTTGTAGAACGCGGGCTTTTGGAGAAGACAGACAGAGGATATCACATAAAAGACCATGCTGAGCTAAAGAAACTGGCCCATCATGAACACCATAATCTTTAATTTCAGAATGACTGTTATGGTTTGAATCCTGACAAAACAGCAGGGTTGTCGAAAAATGTGATCCCGGCTGTATGATAAGCGCTTGTATGGAGTGTATCGGACACTGAATCGGCTTT
>CAMWMT010000020.1 GCA_947175375.1 uncultured Clostridiaceae bacterium
TGATGAAAAGGGAATTAATGTGCGATTTCGAAATATAGGTGAATTTTGCAATATATATTCTGAAAAAGGGAGAGAAGCCGGGGCACGTTTTTGATATGGACATGACAAAGCCTCTGTTTCGTTCCAGAGATTTATGTGAGGAATTGAAGAAGGAAGGAATCTGTTTTCACTATGAAGAACAGTTTATGGATGCTCCGACATTGGTGGGCGGTGTACAAAAAGCTCTGAAAGATCAGGATTGTTATGTAGTAATGGATGTCGGCGGAGACCATATTGGTGCAAGAGCGATGGGAGGATTCGCTTCGGGAGTTCGTCAGCAGCAGACACTCGTTTATTACGTTTTGAATGCATACAGGCCCTGGTCGTATGATCTGGAGCATGTGGATGAAACCCTGGGAAAGATTCTTGGAGTTTCCCATATTCCGATTCAGGAGATTCATATGATCAATAATCCAAATATCGGTGCTGAGACGACTTTGGAAGAAGTGGGAGAAGGGGTTAGAAAAATGGAAGAAATGATATCTCCCTATAAAGAGATAGAGTTTCTGTGTGTAAAGGAGGACCTTCTGAAAGCAGCCAGAGAACAGTTTGGGGAAATGGTCATGCCCCTTCATCTTCACCTTCAGTATCCATGGGTGGATAAACCTTAACGGTTGTTAAGATTTTCATAAATAAAACGCGGAAAGGAGAAATGCTGTATGGCAGAAGTAAAGGTTGTTGCAGAACGATGCAAAAGTTGTGGATATTGTATTAAATTCTGCAAGAAAAATGTATTGGCCTTTGGAAAAAAAGTGAATTCAAAGGGATATGAGTATGTGGAGCCGGTTCATATGGAAGATTGTGTCGGCTGCTGCTCCTGTGCCCGGATCTGTCCGGACGGAGCGATTGAAATCTATAAATAATGCAGGGAGGGACAATCATGACAAGAGTATTTATGAAGGGCTGCGAAGCGATTGCAGAAGCAGCCGTAAGAGCCGGATGTCGTTTTTTTGCCGGCTATCCAATTACACCACAGAATGAAATCCCGGAATATTTTGCCAGAAGGCTTCCGGAAGTAAATGGAACCTTTGTTCAGGGAGAGTCAGAGGTAGCATCCATCAGCATGGTATATGGAGCCGCATCGGCAGGAATCCGTGCTATGACTTCTTCTTCCAGCCCGGGAATTTCTTTAAAGAGCGAGGGAATTTCTTATTGTGCGGCAGCAAGAATTCCGATGGTATATTCCAACATTTCCAGAGGTGGTCCTGGTGTGGGGGCTATCCAACCAGCGCAGATGGACTATCTTCAGGCAACAAAAGCATCAGGCAATGGCGGTTTTGAAATGCTGGTATTTGCACCATCCACTGTTCAGGAAGCCGTTGATATGACGTATCACGCATTCGACTATGCTGATCGGGATCGGAACCCGGTACTGATTCTGGCGGATGGAGTGATTGGAGCCATGATGGAGCCGGTCGTTCTTCCGGAAATGAAGAGCGAAGAAGAAGTTCGTTCGATTCAGGAAGCAAAACGTGTATGGGCGTGTGTCGGTCACAAGCTGGATTATCCTAACCGTGCATGGATTGAGCCTGGACACTGGCAGACTTCTGATATGCAGAGAGCGAATGAAGAAGCGGCTGCTCTTTACAAAAGCTGGGAAAAAGATGTTCAGGTAGAATGTTATCAGACAGAAGATGCTCAGATTGTAATTACTGCATATGGTATTTCAGCAAGGATTGCGAAATCAGCAGTGAATCTCCTGCGTAAAGAAGGGATTCGTGCTGGCCTGATCCGTCCGATTACGGTACATCCGTTCCCGTATGATGCTATCGCAAGCCTGGATTACTCCAGGGTAAAGGCAATTCTGGATGTAGAGATGTCAATTCCGGCACAGATGCTTCAGGATGTGCAGCTGGCAGTTAAGGACCGTTGTCCGATCACAACTTGCCTGTGTTCCGGCGGAAATATCATGGGTCGGGAAATGATCATTGATGCAGTAAAAAATTTGTTGAAGTAGGAGGAGGACAAAATGGAACAGATTTATGCAAGAACAAAAGCGATCCAGGAAGATAAAGTGTCCGGATTTTGTCCTGGCTGTATGCATGGACTGGTCGTAAAGTTGATTGGAGAAGTGCTGGAAGAGATGGATCTGGTAGACAAAGCGGCATGCTGTCTTGGAATCGGCTGCTGCGGTCTGCAGATGGATTATATGGCTTATGACAATATTACATCTCCACATGGACGTGCCTGTGCGGTTGCTACAGGAATCAAGAGAACGAATCCGGACAGTCTGGTGTTTACCTATCAGGGAGATGGAGATTTTGCATCCATTGGACTTGCAGAGTCACTCTCAGCGGCCAATCGTGGAGAAAATATCTCGGTTATTTTCATTAATAACGGAATCTATGGTATGACAGGCGGGCAGATGGCTCCCACCACTCTGATTGGTATGAAAGCGACAACTGCTCCTGGTGGACGTAAGGCAGAGGAGCATGGTTATCCCATGCATATGTGTGAAATATTAAATCAGCTGACAGCACCCGTGTATCTGGAGCGGACCAGCTGCAATACACCGGCCAATGTGATCAAGACGAAGAAGGCGATCCGGAAAGCATTTCAGAATCAGCTGGATAAAAAAGGATTTTCGCTGGTAGAGATTGTAACAAGCTGTCCGACAAACTGGGGGCTGGACGCACTGAAATCACTGGAATTTCTCGAGGAAAAGATGTTTCCGGAGTTCCCGCTGGGTGTATTCAGAGATCGATAAATGACAAGGAGGAGATAAGATGGAAACCAATTTATGTGTGGCTGGTTTTGGCGGTCAGGGAGTCATGACTCTTGGAAAATTCCTGGCGTCGGCAACGTGTGATTCTACAGATAAGAATGTAACCTTTTTTCCATCCTATGGTGCAGAACAGAGGGGCGGTACAGCAAATTGTTTTGTTGTTATCTCTGATGAAGAGGTAGGAGCGCCTCTTGGCAATGTGATGGATGATCTGATCGTAATGAATGAGCCGTCTTTGAAAAAGTTTATTAACACTCTGAAACCGAACGGGACACTGTTCATTAACAGTTCCATCGTTCCGGAGGAAACAGGGCGGGATGATATTAAGCTGGTAAAAGCGCCGGTTACAGAGTTGGCATTAGAGCTTGGTAATGCAAAGGTTCTGAATGTAATCATGCTCGGCGTCTATGTAGGCTATACGAATGTGATCTCACCGGAGATCGTATGGGATACGATTGAACATAAGCTGGGTAAGAAACCGAAATTACTTCCTTTAAACAAAGCTGCTTTTGAGAAAGGGCTGGAACTTGGCAGAAGTCAGAGATAGGAGACAGTTATGGTTTATCATAATTTTGATGAATTGATCAAAAAAGTAAAAGGCAGCTCTGCAAGAAAGCGTATGGCTGTGGCAGTAGCTGCGGATGAGCATACACTGGAGGCTGTGCTCCATGCCAGAAAAGAGGGCATTGTCGAGCCGGTGCTGGTAGGAGATAAAGTGATCATCAGTCAGATTCTGGATGAGAAGGGTGAAACAGTACCAGAGGAAGATATTTATGATGTTGCAGATCTGAAAGAGGCCTGTGAGAAAGCGGTGGAGCTGGTCAGAGAAGGCAAAGCAGATTTTCTGATGAAAGGCAAAGTGGACACAGGAGTTATTTTAAAAGCAGTAGTTGATAAAGAAAAGGGTCTCGGAAAAGGTGGTATCATGTCCCATTTCACCATGTTTGAGATCCCAACTTATCATAAGCTTCTCATTCCGGTAGATGGCGGTATGGTAACGTATCCGACTCTGGAACAGAAAAAAGCAATCATTGAAAATACAGCAGGGACGCTGCGGGATATGGGGTATGAATGCCCTAAAGTAGGTGTATTGGCCTGTATCGAAAAAGTGAATCCCAAGATGCCGGAGACTCTGGATGCCAGGGCTCTACAGAAGATGAATGAGCACGGTGAAATAAAAGACTGTATTGTAGAGGGTCCCATTTCTTATGACTGTGCGATCAGTAAAGAGATTGCCGATTTTAAAGGGCTGGACAGCAGAATTGCAGGTGATGTGGATGTGTTGGTTGCACCTAACATACATGCAGGAAACATTATGGGAAAGATGCTGACTGTGACCTGCAAGGCAAAACTGGCGGGATTCGTGGTAGGAGCAAAATGTCCTATTGTGCTGACTTCACGTGGATCATCTGCAGAAGAAAAATACCTGTCAATTGTGATTTCCGCTGCGGCAGTGAAATAGGAGGGAAATAGCGTGGGTGAAAAAAAGATTCTGGTAATCAATCCTGGCTCTACTTCCACAAAAGTTGCAGTCTATGAGGGCGAACATGAGAAATGGACAGAGAGTATTTCGCACAGTCTGGAAGAACTGAAAAAATTCTCGAAAATTTTTGATCAGCTTGAAATGCGCAAGAGTTTGATCCTTTCCTGTATGGAAAAACATGGGGATGCTTTGAAAGATCTGGATGCGATTGTCTCCAGAGGCGGATGTATGCCTCCGGTCAGTGCAGGTGCGTATGAAGTGAATGATTATATGGTAGAGTGCCTGCGGGAACGTCCGGTTGATCAGCATGCAGCGAATGTTGGGGCAGGGATTGCTTTGCAGCTGGCTCGTGAAGTTGGCATTAAAGCGTATACCTACGATGCTCTGACAGTGGATGAGATGCTGCCGGTCAATCAGATCACTGGCCTGAAAGGGATCCGTAGACCTGCCAGGGGACACAATCTGAATACTCGTGCAGCTGCTCTGAAGCTGTGCAGAGATAAGGGTCTTTCTTATCCAGATACAACGATCATTGTAGCACATCTGGGAGGCGGTATCACGACCAATCTTCATCAGGGTGGAAAGATGATTGATGTGATCATGGATGAGGAAGGAGCGTTTTCTCCAGAACGTGCGGGTGGAATGCCTGTGTATGCGATTGTAAATGCGGCATACAGTGGAGAATATACTAAAGAAGAACTGATGCGCAGGCTTCAACGTGCAGGCGGTATGATCTCTTATTTTGGAACTGCGGATATGCGTGAAGTGGATGCGATGATAGAAGCCGGAAATGAGGAAGCAAAACTGGTCTTTGAGGCAATGGCGCTGGCTACGGCGAAAAATATTGCCAAGATTGCGCCATCTGCGTATGGAAAGATCGATTATATCGTACTGACGGGCGGACTTGCTTATTCAAAACGGTTTACGGATATGGTCAGAGAACGGGTCGGTTTTCTTGCACCGATTGAACTGATTCCAGGCGAAAATGAGATGATCGCGCTGGCTCAGGGTGCACTTCGGGTTCTTAACGGGGAAGAAGAAGCAAAACTTCTGATGCCGACGGCGTAAGGAAATGAACAGGCAGGAGGGATTGATTTGAATTCGGTTGAAAAAAATAACAGAAATGTATATCTGGTTCTGGGGACGGCAGTGTTATTGCTGGTGGGTGTTGTATATGCCTGGTCGATCTTCTCAGTTCCACTGGCGGATGCCTATAAATGGAACAGTCAGGAATTAGGTGTCAATTATACGATTATGATGTCCTTCTTTTGTCTCAGTGCTATTGTGAGCAGTATTCTCAATGCCAGAACGGGTTCGCCGAAGGCCTCTCTTTTCCTGTCCGCGATCCTGTTTCTGGCAGGGTTTGCTGCCACCGCCTATCTTACATTTGGAAATATCCTGCTGCTATATCTGTTTTATGGCGTTCTGGTTGGGAGCGGAGCCGGACTTTCCTATAATGCTATTATCAGCGCGGTGTCTGCCTGGTTTCCGGAAAAGCGGGGATTTGCGTCAGGCGTGCTTCTGATGGGATTTGGTGCAAGTACATTGCTTCTGGGCAGTCTGGCTTCCTCGGTGATTGAAAGCGGAGTGGTTTCCTGGAGGATTGTATTTGCCGCTCTGGGAGCACTCTCCTGTATCGGTCTGTGTGTGGGAAGTTATGTGCTTCGTTACCCTTCTGATGAAGGAGATATTCCGAAGGATCATACAGGTGTGCAAAAAGAGAGTGAGACAGAGATTACCACGGCTCAGATGCTTCGCACCTCCGTGTTCTGGGCATTCTTCGCCTTTGCTGTTCTGGGTTCTGCGATTGGCGCGGGAGTCATCTCCAATGCCAGACAGATTGCGCTGGAAACCGGAGCCGGGCTTTCAATCTCGGCATTTTATGTAGGGATGCTGTCAGTTGCCAATGGATTTGGACGGGTTCTTTTCGGCGGTCTGTATGACCGCAGAGGACGTCTTGTATCCATGCGCTGGTCACTTATTTTATACTGCGTTTCCATTGTGCTGCTGTTGGGAGCGCTGAAATATGCACTGCCATATCTGGCAGTGGGCGGATTTCTGTTGATAGGATTGGGTTATGGCTCTGTTCCGACTATTTCCGCTGCATTTGTAGCTGCTCAATATGGTGTGAAATATTATTCTTCTAATTTCAGCGTAATGAATCTTTCATTGATGGTAGCTTCCAGCACATCACTGCTCAGCGGAACGTTATATATGCATTATGGATCATATATTCCTTCACTTTTCGCATCGGTGATTCTTTGGCTGGGGCTGCTGGCATCCTATCTTGTATTGAACTGGAGACTGAATGCAATGCGCCTTCGTTAACAACTCCATCTATGATCCTGGGCATGCTGTCTGATCTGGTCATTCTGGTCATTGTTGGTGTCGTAGGCTACAATAAAGAAAAGAGTTAGGGGGATGGAGTATATGGTATCAATTCAAAATCTGCAGTATTTTA
Source organism: uncultured Clostridiaceae bacterium (assembly GCA_947175375.1). GTDB lineage: Bacteria > Bacillota > Clostridia > Lachnospirales > Lachnospiraceae > Hominiventricola. The sequence goes on from CAMWMT010000020.1 coordinate 6,709, forward strand.
TGAAAGTGTGTGAAATGAACAGTTTCAGCAAGGCGGCTGAAGTTCTCTATATTTCACAGCCGGCATTATCTCTTGCCATCAAAAACCTGGAGAGGGATCTGGACGTCGTTCTGTTTCAGAGAAGCAACCGGGGAATTGTTTTGACAGAAGCCGGTGAGAAACTGTATACACATAGTGATCTTCTTATGCAGCAGATGGAATTGATTGAACATATCGGGATGGAAGAAAGTGAAGAAGTGCTTTCGGTCTCAGCCTTTCCCTATCTGGTCTATCCGGAGATTCTGAGCAGGCTGCTGGAGCCTTCTGGAGAATCGAATATATGTCTTAACTTTCAGGCGTGTCGTGTCTGGCAGATTCTGAAGAATGTTTCCATGTATGAGTCGGAGATTGGGGTAATTCAGTACAATAACCGGCAGGAAGCCATAGTGATGCAGGAATTGAAAAATATGAATTTGAAATTTGACAAATTCTGTTCCAGGCCATGGGCAATTGCTGTTGGGAAGCATAGTCCTCTGTACGATCTGGACAAGGTTCGGATGGAGATGCTGCTTCCTTATGCGCAGCTTCGGCTGAAAGACGATCTTTTTTCGCTGCATACAGGAGAGATTCGCCTGCTGGAACAGCAGATGCACACGATGAAGAGGCACTTTGTGGACAGTCAGGCAATGATCAGTTACCTGCTGAAGAAGACAGACATGTATATATTCTGCTGTATGCAGAAACGTTGTCTGCCAGGTTCGTATAAAGTGCGGATTATTCCGCTGGAAGACGTTGATATAAAGATTACCGTTGGCATTGTTTATAAAAAGAATCATCATCTTAGTCATGCGGCAAACAGATTTATCGAATTGCTAAAAGAAGACTGGTCGTAATGGGCATATTTCATAAAAAAGATTTATGATACTCTGATTAGTTATACAAATTAGACAGGGGTACAGGGGAATGTTAAAATTTATATAAAGCTAAGCCATGGCAGGTTTTAAAGGTAAGTGTAAACATTCACCAAAGGAGAACAAGATGAGTGAAAAAACAAGTATGATAGAGATTGCAAAAGGATATCAGGAGAAACTGGTGGAGTGGAGAAGACATCTTCACCAGAATCCGGAACTTTCTTTTGAAGAGAAGGAGACCGCTGCGTGGATACGGCAATATCTGAAAGAACTGGATATTCCCACGCTTGATCATGTAAGAGGGAACAGTACAGTCGGAATTCTGAAAGGGGAACAGCCTGGTCCGGTCCTCCTGTTCCGTGCAGATATTGATGCGCTTCCAATTAATGAAGTAAATGATCTTCCCTATGCTTCAAAGGTTCCGGGTGTGATGCATGCCTGCGGTCATGATGCGCATACGGCGGTTCTGATGGGTTTTGCAGATTATCTGTCCAGGCATAGAGAACTGATCAAAGGAACCGTTAAATTTGTATTTCAGCAGGGAGAAGACCGCATTCCCGGAGGAGGACGGTACATCGTAGAAGACGGAGTTCTTGAAGATGTGGATTATGTTGTGGCATGGCACTGTGCTCCGGAAGCAGAAGTTGGTACCGTGATTGCAACCGGAGGACCAAAGACCGCATCTTTTGATAATTTTGAGATTCGTATCAAAGGGGTAGGCGGTCATGCAGGTTTTCCATTCCGTGCCATAGATCCGATTTCCACAGGAGCGCTGGTCGTAACAGCAGTTAACCAGTTGATTCCATGGACGGTAGATCCTTTTGAAACTGCGACTTTGATTGTGAGCCGCTTTGAAGCAGGAAAGCAGAGCGCTCACAATGTGATACCGGAAGAGGCGGTTATAGAAGGGAATTTTAGAAGTCACAACAATGAGATGGCAGGGCAGATTTATGAACGGATTAAAGAGACCGCGGAAAATATCTGCAGGGCAAAAGGATGTTCCTGTGAAGTAGTTAAACTGGAAGGTTATCCTGCGCTGTATAATCATGAGAAAGTAACGGCTTATTTAAAAGAATGCCTGAATCGGGAAGGAATCCAGGCTGTTTCAGGAAAACCAATCATGGGAGCAGAAGATTTTGCGTTTTATACAAAGGTGTGTCCTGGTACCTATTTTAATGTTGGCATACGCAATCCGGAGCGTCCGGAGACAAATTATCCTCCGCACAATCCAGGCTTTTGCATTGACGAGGATGTCATGATGTATGCGCTTGGGACATTTCTTACAGCTTACAGGGAACTGACGGATGGAGCCCTGGATCTGCTGAAAGATTAAAGGAAAGGAGGATGTTGTTATGTCAATTGTAGCATGGGCTTTTGTGATGGTTCTTTTCATGGTCGTGATCGTGTTTCTCAAGGATGTTCCGATTCAATATGCCATGATGGTCGGTCCCTTTATCATCTCACTTTTGATGGGAAATACCATTGATCAGACTTTACAGTTTTTCCTGGATCAGTTTAATGCAACAATGAAATCCGCAGGACTTATGATTATATTTGCCATGATCTATTTTGGCTTGCTGACGGAGACCGGTTTTTTCAATAAGATTGGCAGTACGGTATTTCGTCTGACGAAAGGAAAGATGAGCGTCTGGACTGTGATGATCATGACTGTGATTCTGACAGCGATCGGAATGCTGACAGCGACGATTGGTACTACTTATCTTGTTGTGTTTCCGCTGATGACCGTATTTTATAATCGAATGAATTTTGACAAGAAAGCGGCGCTTATTATTGTGACCTGTACGTGTTCTGCCATGTGTTTTCTTCCCTGGGGAATCGGAATGGCATTTACGGCTTCCTATGCCAACGTGGAAATTATGGATCTTTGTGCACGTACGATTCCGATCAGTTTTGCATTCCTCCCGGTCATTTTTTTGGAAGTGCTTTATTTTGGATGGGAACATAAAAAAAATGGCGGACTTATGAAGGTAGAACTTAGTCAGGAAGAGATGGAAGGGCTTCTGAGCAAAGACTCTGAAGAAGGTAAAAAAGATTATTTTGCGGTTAATCTTCTGGTTTTTGTCATGTGTATCTCGACACTGGTAAGCGGCGTTCCCTCATATCTGGTATTTATGTTCGGGGCGATGATTACATTGATGCTGAATTTCAGTGATCCGAAAGTGTCTGGACCGATCGTAGGCCGGATCAGCGGACAGGCTATGGGAATCATCATTACGCTGATTGGTGTGTCGATGTATGTGGGAATTTTTAGCGGCGCCGGAATGGTAACTGCGTTGGGTGAATTTCTTGTTGCATTATGTCCGCAGTTTATGCTTCGTTATTTCCACCTTCTGCTTCTGTCAGTTTGTGTTATTGTTATAAGGTTTATTCCGTTCCAGTTTTACAATTCCTGTATGCCGCTTCTGGTTTCTATCGGACAGTCAGCAGGAGTTCCGGCGGAGATGGTTGCAGCAGCATATGTGAATAACCTTTCTTTCGGAACAGGTTCTTCGCCGATCAATCCGTCGACTTATATTGGTACTTCTTTGCTGGATATTGATATGATTGAATATTCAAACAAGGCAGTACCGATTCAGACAGTTGCCAATATTCTTGTAATCTTGATCTGTCTGGTGTTAGGTTTCATGTAAGCAGCAGGAGTTAGTCCTGGGATGAAACAAAAAGTAGTATCCTGTTATGTGTCTGCCAATAAAAGGAATAAAAGACATTTGCTTTGACATAGCCATTTCCTCTTCATATTTCATTAAATGTTGCATGATGGTGCTACTTTTTGTTTCATCCCAGGACATTATAAAACATTAAAACAGAAAGGTGTGATCTGGATGCAAAAACGCTGGATGAATATGTTTTTCCATATTTTTTTAGGAAACATTCTGCTTGCATTCTCGGTTTGTTCGTTCGTTGTGCCTGGCAGTTTTATGTTAGGAGGTTCTACAGGGATAGCTTTAACAATACAAGCGTTTGTTCCGGTACGATTGTCTATCATCACTGCTTTGGTAAATGGAGGACTGTTTGCTCTGGGTCTTCTTTTTCTGGGCAAGTCATTTGCAGCCACATCATTGTTATCAACATTGATCTATCCGGTCATTATGGCGGTATTTGAAACACTTCCTTTAGGAGAACTGTTTTTTGAGGACAGATTGTTATGTGCGATATTTACAGGGCTCGTTATGGGGGCGGGACTTGGCGTAGTGCTCCGGGCAGGCGGTTCTACAGGCGGAATGGATATTCCGCCATGTATCCTGCAGAAGTATAAAGGGATACCGGTGGGAACTTCCATGATGGTTTTCGATCTTTTGATCTTGCTTCTGCAAGTGTTGAATCAGGGGATGAACGGGATTCTGTACAGCATCGTGATCATTGTTCTGACCTCAGTTACAGTGAATAAGATTGTGATCATGGGAGAGGGCAAGGTTGAGATGCTGATCATCTCTCCAAAGTATGAGCAGATTCGGGAAGAGATTTTGAAAAATCAGGATAATGGAGTTACGTTCCTGAAGATTGAGACCGGATACCGCAGAGAGGATCAAAAGGCCATACTCAGTATTCTGCATGCGAAACAATATCCCAGCGTTCGCAATGCAGTACTGGAGATTGATGAGGATGCGTTTATTATAGCGGCATCCGTGATGAATGTGAATGGACGTGGATATACACTGGCACGAACGAATAAGCTGGAGGATGTCGGTGTAAGTGTTCACAGTATGTAAAAATAAAATGATAAGATACAGGAGGACAGAAACTATGAGTAAGTATATTGACAGGGTACTGGAAGAGTTAAAGGTGAAAAATGCCAATGAACCGGAGTTCTTACAGACAGTGGAGGAAGTGCTGACTTCGGTAGCTCCGGTAGTGGACGCACATCCGGAATATGAAAAGGTAGCACTTCTGGAGCGGATGTGTGAGCCGGAGAGAACGATTCGTTTTCGTGTGACATGGACGGATGATGCCGGTCAGGCACATGTAAATGTAGGATACCGGGTACAGTTTAATGGTGCGATAGGACCTTACAAAGGCGGACTGCGCTTTCATCCGTCTGTAAACTTGTCCATTATGAAATTCCTTGGCTTTGAGCAGACTTTTAAAAACAGCCTGACGACTTTGCCGATGGGAGGCGCAAAAGGTGGCGCTGATTTTGATCCCAGAGGAAAGAGCGATGCAGAGATTATGCGCTTTTGTCAGTCCTTTATGATGGAATTATACCGTCACATCGGACCGGATATGGATGTGCCCGCAGGAGATATGGGAGTGGGAGCAAGAGAAATCGGATATTTGTATGGTCATTACCGTCGTATTCGCGGTTCCTTCGATAATGGAGCCCTGACTGGTAAACAACTCTGCCTGGGAGGTTCTCTGATCCGTCCGGAAGCGACTGGTTATGGAGCAGTGTATTATGCAGTCGAAGTGTTGAAACACGAAAAGGACAGCATTGAAGGGAAGACATTTGCTCTGTCCGGTTTTGGCAATGTGGCCTGGGGGGCTGTCAAGAAAATCGCAGAACTGGGTGGTAAGGTTGTTACGCTCTCAGGTCCGGATGGATATATCTATGATGAAGATGGTATTTGTACGGAAGAGAAGATCAATTATCTGCTGGAGATGCGTTCGTCCAACAGAGACCGGGTACAGGATTATGCAGATCGTTTTGGCTGTGAATTTATTCCTGGAAAGAAGCCGTGGGAAAGAAAAGTTGATGTAATCATGCCCTGTGCGACTCAGAATGATGTAGATTTGGAATGGGCGAAGAAGATTGTCGCAAATGGTGTGAAATATTACATCGAGGTGGCTAATATGCCGACGACAAATGAGGCATTACGGTATCTGATGGAACAGCCGAATATGGTAGTAGCTCCTTCAAAAGCGGTCAATGCAGGCGGCGTGCTGGTATCCGGACTTGAGATGGTACAGAACAGTGAGAAATATTCCTGGACTGCAGAAGAGGTGGATGCAAAGCTGCATCAGATTATGGTTGGCATTCATGATGCATCGGCGGCGGCAGCAGAAAAATATGGTCTTGGATATAATCTGGTTGCAGGCGCAAATATTGTAGGTTTCCAAAAGGTTGCAGATGCCATGATGGTTCAGGGAGTATAAATATATTGTAGTAGAAAGGTGATAAGAAAATGATCAATGAAGCTTATAAAAAGATGCTTGAAGGAAAGTCGATCATCCGTGTGTTGAGTGAGTATGCGACAGCAAGGGGAAAAGAAATCGGCTATGAGAATGTTTTTGACTACAGCCTTGGAAATCCTAGTGTGCCCTGTACAAAAAACTATACCGATGCGGTCATCAGGATTCATCAGGAACAGGATCCTGTGGCGGTTCATGGTTACAGCCCTTCCCTGGGAATTGAAAGTGTACGCAGTACAGTGGCAGAGAGTTTAAGCCGCAGATTTGGTGTGCCGTATAAAACAGAACACATTTTTATGACTTCCGGAGCGGCTGGAGCAGTAGCCCATGCAGTCCGCTGCGTAACGAAGCCTGGAGATGAAGTCCTGGCATTTGCTCCATTTTTTACGGAATACACACAGTATATCAACCAGACAGGGGCTGTTTTGAAGCTTGTTCCGGCCAATACGGTAGATTTTCAGATCAATTTTGAGGCGTTTGAGTCCATGCTGAATGAAAATGTTGCAGCGGTGCTGGTCAATACTCCCAACAATCCATCCGGTGTTGTATACAGTGCGGCAACTTTACAGAGACTGGCAGATATCCTTCGTGCAAAACAGGAAGAATATGGACATGATATCTTCCTGATCAGTGATGAACCATATCGGGAGATTGTATTTGCTGGAGTGGACGCTCCGTATGTCAGCGGGTTTTATGACAATTCGATCAGCTGCTATTCTTTCTCCAAGAGTTTAAGTCTTCCGGGAGAGCGTATCGGATATCTGGCGGTTAATCCAAAAGCAACAGATGCGGATATTATCGCAGTCATCTGTGGTCAGATCAGCCGCGGAATCGGACACAACTGTCCGTCTTCCAGCGTCCAGCTGGCTATGGCAGAAGTGATTGACGAGACCAGTGATCTGTCAGTTTATGAGACGAATATGAATCTCCTCTATGATGCACTGACCCGGATTGGATTTGAAGTGGTAAAGCCAGGCGGAACTTTCTATATTTTCCCGAAGGCTCTGGAAGCGGATGCCAACGCATTTAGTATGAAGGCAAAGAAATATGATCTGATCCTGGTTCCAGCTGATAATTTCGGATGCCCTGGCTACTTCCGGATGGCATACTGTATTGACACGGAAAAAGTAAAACGCTCCATTCCTGTCCTGGAAAAATTTGCCCGGGAAGAATATGGCATGAAATTTTAAAGATAACCTGCAGTTATATCATAAAGGAGTGAACCACCATGAGTAAATTTGCAGTGGATAAGAAAGTGTTTGATATTTTACCTGATTATTGTCTGGGAGTTGTGATTGCCAAAGAGATCAATAATCAGGATAGAAATCCGATGATCATACAGAAGATGAGAGAACAGGCTGAACAGTTTGGGCAGAAGGTGGCAGGAATCAATCTGAAAGAATATCCAGGTATTGTGGTGTATAGGGATGCGTTTCGCAAACTTGGTATGAACCCAAACAAATTTTTGTGTTCCATTGAAGCCTTAGCCAGCAGGGTGCAGAAAGGCAAAAGTCCTCTGCCGAATGTTAATTCCATCGTAGATCTTGGGAATACATTATCTTTAAAATATATGCTCCCCATGGGTGCTCATGACATTGACCGGTTTGACGGAGATATGATGACCATACGTTTTACCACAGAGGAAGATCATTTTCAACCGATGGGAAGTGATAAGCTGGAAGTGATGTCAGATGAAGAACTGGTATATGTCAGCGGCAATACTGTAAAGACAAGACGTTGGATCTGGCGTCAGAGCGAGGACGGAAAGATTACGGGGGAGACTCGAAATGTCTTATTCCCAATAGACGGCTTTGAAGGAGTCAATGATGTTCAGGTTCGGGCAGCCCGGGAAGAACTGGTGGAGATTCTGTATGAACAGTTTCATTGCAGGCCAATTGTCGGATATTTAAACAAAGATAATCCACAAATAGAATTTTAAGCAGGGAAGCGGCATCTTCATCTAAAATGTGGGAAGATGCCGTTCTTTTATTATTTGTAAATAGAAAGAAGTTATGATTTAGAAAGGCAGAGAGAATGGAAAAAATAAAGAAATTTAAGAGGGTACTGGTTGCAAACCGTGGTGAGATCGCTATAAGAATTTTTCGTGCCTGCAGAGAACTGGGAATTCGGACAGTAGCCATTTATTCTGAAGAAGATAAAAACGCACAGTTCCGTGTGGATGCCGATGAGGCATACCAGATTGGTAAAGGAAAGACGCCGGTAGGGGCTTATTTGGGAATTGACGAAATCATTGCGCTTGCAAAAGCTAAGGGTGTGGACGCCATCCATCCGGGTTATGGCTTTCTGGCGGAAAATGTGGAGTTTGCCAAAGCCTGTGCAGATGCCGGGATTGAATTCATAGGACCGACGGCTGAGATGATGGATCGGCTGGGAGACAAGATAAAGTCGAAGATCGTGGCAGCTTCTGTAGGAGTTCCAACGATTCCGGGTGTAGAAAAAGCGATTCAGACAGAAGAGGAGGCAGTCCGGATTGCCGAATCCTGCGGATATCCGGTGATGTTGAAAGCAGCAGCTGGAGGAGGCGGACGCGGAATGCGGATCGTTCAGAGCGAAGAAGAGCTTCTGCCTCAGTTCAGGAGCGCCAGAAGCGAGGCGGCAAAAGCATTTGGCATTGATGATATTTTTATCGAAAAATATCTGGAGAATCCAAAACACATTGAAGTGCAGATTCTGGGGGACCGGGAAGGAAACATCGTGCATTTATATGAACGTGACTGTTCCATTCAAAGAAGACATCAGAAAGTGATCGAGTTCACGCCGGCGCTCTGTCTTACAGAAAAACAGAGACAGGCAATCTGCGAAGA
>CAMWMT010000021.1 GCA_947175375.1 uncultured Clostridiaceae bacterium
CGCCGGCGTGGGTGCGTTCCGGCCCCGGTCTGTGCGTTTGGCGCCCCACCCCACCCAAAATCACACCTCGCTCCCACACAAAAACACCCCCACTCCCTGTCCGATACACTCCATACAAGCGCTTAACATACAGCCGGGATCTCACCTTTCCCGACAGTCCTTTTTGTACGCCTGTTTTTTGTTCTTAAGGATTTTTTACTACTCAAGATGTCCTAAAAGTGCTATACTGTCAAAAGAACATCACACAGGATTGGATTAAAGGGGAGAACAGCATGGAAAAGGAACTGATCTTTCATATACTGGAGATTGGCGGATTGACGGACGAGCGGGAGATCAAGACCGCTTATATGAAAAAACTGAAGATGACAAATCCGGAGGACGATCCGGAAGGTTTTCGGAAGCTCCGGGAAGCCTATGAACAGGCGCTTCTTCTTTTGCAGGAAGAAAAGGAGAAAGCTTCAGAGGAAGAGATAGAGAAGACTGAACTGGATCTGTGGATCGATCAGGTGGACGAAGTATACCAGGATTTCAGAAGCCGGGGAGATGTAAAAGCCTGGAAGGAGCTTCTGGATGCAGAAGTATGCCAGAGCCTGGATACCTCGCTGGATGCAAGGGATGCAATGCTTGCTTATCTGATGTCGCATTTTTATCTGCCCCGAGAGGTCTGGCAGTGCCTGGACCGGGAATTCCAGTTTGTAGAAGATTATGAGTCTCTGAAGGAACAGTACCCGGCGGATTTTCTGGATTATGTAAAGCATTATGTGGAACATGAGTATTTCGTGGATTTCTCCAGAATGACTTTGCGGGAGGGTTCAGCCGGGAACGTCCAGATCAATGTAGACGCCTATATCAGAGGATATATGGAATTAAGAGGACTGTGCGACCAGCAGGACTATGACGGCGCGGAAGAAAAGTTGTCGGAGCTTGCTGCATACGGGGTCTGGTATCCGTGGGAAGAGGCCGAGCGTGTGAAGCTTTTGCTGGCGCGGGAGAATCTGGAGGAAGCCTCCCGGCTGGCGGACTGGATCAGCTCTTACTGGCCGGAAAACGGTTACATGCTGTCCATGGCAGCGGAAGCAAAATGGAATGTCGGGGAGAAGGAAACGGCATTTTCCTGGTGGAGCCAGGTCCCGGAGGCTTATGGGGCAAAGGTCGGGATGATCCGGTATTATCTGGAAAATGAAGAGACCGCAGAAAAAGCGAAGGAAATGGCGCTGGATCTCTGGGAGGAAGATGGTTCCGGACAGCGGGCGGATGAGTATATTGAACGTGCCAATGAGATTCTGCTCAGAAAGTATGAAAGGCAGATCGAAGAGTCCGGGAATGAAGCGGGGAAAGATGCCATCCGTGTGGAGATGGCATGGTGTGAATATCAGAATAAACGTGCGAAGGAGTCACTTCAGATTCTCGAGGGGATCACGCCGGGAGAAGATGCTTATTACAGCTACCACAATCTGAAAGGAAGAGTGCTGGCAGCGCTGGACCGGAATAAAGAAGCGATACCAGAGCTTCGTCTCTGGCTGTCCCTGATCGAACAGACGGTGGATGACGGAAGTGAGGAAGCCGTAAAACGTCTCCGCAGAAAAGGAACCGCGTGTCTGATGCTGGGAATCTGTCTGTCAAAGGAGAAAAAATATGAAGAAGCGGCAGAAGTCCTGAAGCGGGCAGCGGAAGAGTCCGATGATATGTATGACAAGCTTGGCGCCATGAGCAATCTGGCCCAGGTATGGCTCTCCATGAAGGAATATGAGAAGGCGGTCGATGAATGCGAACGTGTCTTTGCTATTGATGCCGGTTATTATCCTGCATATCTGACCCGCCAGGAAGCATATTTTGAGATGCGCAATGCACAGGGAGTTGTCGACGATTATCATCGGGCGGTGGAGATCTATGCAGGGTATTATAAGCCGTATCTGATGGCGATTCAGGTATTCCTGATCTATGACCAGTATGACGATGCGAAGCAGACGCTGGACCGTGCTCTGGAGAATCAGGTAGAATTCAGCGACAAAATGAAGTATCTGCATGCCAAGACACTGCGTTATCTGTCCAACAATGAAAAGGACAGGCAGGAACCCATGAGGATGCTTCAGGAGCTGAAGGCTTCCATTGATCCGGAGGAGACGGATATGGAGGATCTGTCCGAGATCGACTTCGAGATGGCGCTTCTCTATTGGGATGATGATAAATATGATCCGGCTTTGTCTCGTCTGGCGGAAGCCATACGGAAAAATCCGTCCAAAGGACAGCATTTCATGGTGAAAGCGGAGATCCTTCGGGGAAAAGGGGATTATACAGGAGCCCTGGGCGCTTATGCAGCTGCAAAAGAGGACTATGATGAGACTGCAGGATACTATTATGGAATCGGGTGCTGCCATAATGAGCTTGGAGACGAAGAAAAAGCGCTGGAAAATTTTCTGGAAGCAGTAAAATGGAATGATACTTATCGGGATGTGAATGAAAAGATCGCTGACATTTACTTGGAACGGTATAAGAGAACCTGTGCAGTGAAAGAGTATAAGCAGGCGATTCATTATGCGGACCTGGAAGTGAAGAATCAGGAGAACTGCTATATTCTGGTACACAGAGGACTGATGTATCGGACCGCAATGAGGCTGCAGAAAGCGATCAAGGATTTTGAAAAGGCACTGACTTATCAGCCGGAAGACTGGGCAGCGTACAATAACATCGGTTACAGCTATAAACATATGGGAGAATACGAGAAGAGCATCGAGATGTATGAGAAATCCCTGGAGATGCTGAACCGGCATGGAGAGCGCAGGGTCCTGCCCTACAGTAACATGGCGGACTGCTATGAGATCCTGGGGGAGTATGAGCGGGCGATTGTATGCTATCAGAAAGATCTGGAATGGTATCCGGACCGTACGGTCTTTTATGAGGAGATCGGAGATCTGTATTTCTATATGAAAGACTATGCAAATGCCATTAAATCCTATGAGACGGCAGGCAGCCGGTGGAATGATAAGGAGCATCTGCTGAAGATTGGAGATGTGTGGTTTGCAAAGGGCCAGCGCAGGCGGGCAAATGCTTATTATAAAAAAGCGGTTCAGACGGCAGATATCAAAGATGATGCCTATATACGACACACGGATTATGCAGAACGGCTGATGAATCACTTCTTCGACTATGCAGGAGCCATTCGGATACTGGAAAAGGCGAACAAAGGTTATGAGCACAACGGCTGGAATGCATCTGTGACCTCCCGTGCCGGCAACGAGCGGTTTCTGGCAAGGGCATATTATCTGCTTGGACGGTACAGGGAAGCAGCAGTACATGCAAAGAAGGCATATGACCTCTATCTTACTGATGCATACTCAGAGGAAGATTATCTTGCTTATCCGGCAAAGCGTCCGCTGCATCTGTCCAGGATCGGAGAATGCTATCTGTATATGGGAGAGGCAGCAAAAGCATATGAGATGTTCCGTCTGATGGATGCGGGGTATCGGTGTGAACACTGCAGGAACCGGGAGTGTTATGAAAAATACCGAAATCTGGGGCTCTATTATCTGTGTCTGGGAGCAGGATACAAAAAAGAGGCTTTGGAATGCTATGAAAAAGCATATGAACTCTGCCCGGTCGATCAGGAAATGGAAGAAATGGTTAAAAAACTTCGTAAGGAGATGAGATAAACGGATGATAGTAGGAATTGATCTTGGGACCACGAACAGTCTCGTGGCATATTATACGGAAGATGGCCCGAAGATTATACCGAACCGGCTGGGGAAGCCTATGACTCCATCGGTGGTGAGCATTGACGAAGAGGGCCAGATCTATGTGGGCGAATCGGCGATGGAACGGATACTTCTCTATCCGGGCAGCGGCGCTTCTCTGTTTAAAAGGAGCATGGGCAGCCAGAAGAAATTTACGCTTGGAGATAAAACATTTACCGCAGAAGAGCTTTCGTCCTTCGTGCTGCGTGTTCTGAAGGAGGATGCGGAAGCGCATCTGGGAGAGCCGGTGACGGAGGCAGTCATCAGCGTGCCGGCCTACTTTAATGATGCAAGAAGACGCGCGACCAAACGTGCCGGAGAGCTGGCAGGGCTGAAAGTGGAGCGCATCATCAGTGAGCCGACAGCAGCGGCGATTGCCTACGGTCTGTGGCAGCAGAAAGGACAGGCCAGATTCCTGGTGTTCGATCTGGGCGGCGGTACTTTTGACGTGTCCATTCTGGAACTGTATGATACGATCCTGGAGGTTCATGCCGTAGCTGGTGACAATTTTCTTGGCGGAGAAGATTTTACGGCAGTGCTGGAGAAGATGTTCTATGAAAAATTTCCGGAGATCAACCGTTTTACCCTGAGCGAGAAGGCAGGCAGGCATATCCGCAAGCAAGCGGAGCTGTGTAAAATCGGTTTTGGAAATGCCCGTACTTCCGCTATGAACTGCAATATAAATGGGGAAGAATATAAGCTTCAGGTGGACCTGGCTGATTATGAAGAGGCATGTGAAGAGCTTCTGGACCGGATCAGACAGCCTGTGAAGAGGAGTCTGAAGGATGCCCATATCCGGCTGTCGGATATTGACAAGGTTGTACTGGTGGGCGGAGCCACCAAATCTCCAGTCATCCGGAAATTTGCAGGAAAACTGTTCCATATGATCCCGGATACGAACCTGAACCCGGATGAGACGGTAGCCCTTGGAGCAGCGATTCAGGCGGCCATGAAGGAGCGTCGGGACGGAATCCGGGAGGTAATTCTGACGGACGTCTGCCCGTTTACGCTTGGCACAGAGGTGGTGCGTGAATACGAGGAACATCGCTTTGAGAATGGCGTGTTCCTTCCGATTATTGAGCGCAATACGGTGATTCCCGCCAGCCGGACCGAGCGGCTCTATACGGTCCGGGATAACCAGACGAAGATCCGGATTCACATCCTGCAGGGAGAAAGTCGTTTTGCGGTGAACAACCTGTCCCTGGGGGAACTGATGATTGACGTGCCCGCTAACAAGGCAGGAGAAGAAGCCGTGGATGTAACCTACACCTATGATATCAATTCTATCCTGGAAGTGGAGGTCAAGGTAATCTCCAGCGGAAAGAAGACCCGTCAGGTGTTCAAGGATCGGAATCTGGATATGAGTGAGGAAGAGATCGAAGAACGTCTGGAGACACTTTCTTATCTGAAGATCCATCCAAGAGAAAAAGAAGAGAACCGGGTCCTTCTGCTGCGTGGAGAACGGATCTACGAAGAAAGCCTGGGTATGAAACGGGCACAGGTGGAGCAGGTTCTCCGCCGGTTCGAGCATGCTCTGGATTCCTATGACCAGGAGCAGATCGCGAAGACGAAGCAGGAACTGATCGAATTCCTGGAAAAGCTGGATGAGTGGGAATAGCGCAAAAGAGAGTCGGGACCTGTTACAGCCAGTGGCTGCCTGCAGAAAAGCAGTGAAATGGAGATTCATATGGAAAGAACAGAACAGGAGCTTTCGCAGGCAGTGGAGAGCCTGTGGAATATGCGGCTTTATAAAATTATCCTGAGCAATGCGAAAAAAACGGTATCAGAACAAGGAGGTCAGGGTACTAGGAAGCAGTACCGTAAGATCGTCCTGAACCGGCTGAAAACATGCTGGCAGGCGGAAAAATATACAGAAAAGCAGGTATTTCATGAGAATCTGCCGGAGGACAGTGCGGAAGCATATTTGCTGGAGGCTCTGTCCGCCGGCTTTCGTCAGTGCAATGCGTGGGACGGGGAGTGGGAACACACGATAAGGATCTCTAAAAGTGGGAAAATCTCCTGCCAGAAGAAAAGGACCGCACAGGCGCCAAAAGAAAAAGCGGCACACAACCGGAAGAAAAACTACATACTGGAAGAAGGGACGGTGATCCCGCCGCTTCAGGATATGGGAATCTTTACTGCGGAAGGAAAAGTCGTTCATTCCATGTATGACAAATACCGGCAGATCAACCGGTTTGTGGAACTGATCGACGACGAGATCGACAGCTTGCCAAAAGACCATACGATCACAGTGATCGATTTTGGATGCGGGAAATCCTACCTGACGTTTATCCTCTACTATTATCTGGCGGAACTGAAAGGATTGGATGTGCGGATCACAGGACTGGATCTGAAAGAAGATGTGATCAAAAACTGCAACCGGGCGACTGAAAAATATGGCTATAAGAACCTGCATTTTGAACTGGGAGATATCAACGGCTATGACAGTCCGTATCCGGTGGATATGGTCATCTCCCTGCACGCCTGTGATACAGCTACGGATTATGCGCTCTATAACGCGGTCCGCTGGAAGGCAAAGCTGATCTTCTCCGTGCCGTGTTGCCAGCATGAACTGAACCGGCAGATGAAGAGCGAAGACCTGTCCATCCTGACCCGCTACGGGATCGTTAAGGAGCGGACGGCGGCGCTGATGACCGATGCCATTCGCGGAAACCTGCTGACTGCCTGCGGCTACAAGACGCAACTTCTGGAATTCGTGGATTTGTCCCATACGCCGAAGAACATCCTGATCCGGGCAGTGCGGACCGTGGTTCCGAAGTCGGTGAAGCAGGAGGCGCGCCGGGAGGTGGAAGAGTTGAAGCGGACGTTTGGATTTCGGCCGACGCTGGATGAGCTGCTGTTTTCGGATTTGCAAAAGATAAAAGAAGAGAGATAAGCTTTCAATGACACAAAAGATAAAAGGTAAAAACAGAAAAAACTCCAAAAAACCAGCAATAGAAAAAGAAGAAACGACCAGTCAGAAGCTTTTTTCGCATATTTTTGAATGTTGTAATATATTGAGAGGCCCAATCAATCAGGATGAATATAAAAGTTATGTAACACCAATTTTATTTTTTAAAAGATTATCAGATGTATACGATGAAGAAATAAAAGAAGCTTTGGAAATTTCCGGAGGTGATGCGGAGTATGCTGCTTTTCCAGAAAATCATAGATTTG
Organism: uncultured Clostridiaceae bacterium; assembly: GCA_947175375.1. Lineage (GTDB taxonomy): Bacteria > Bacillota > Clostridia > Lachnospirales > Lachnospiraceae > Hominiventricola. The sequence continues at coordinate 6,909 of CAMWMT010000021.1, forward strand.
TGATTCCACAAGGCTGCCATTGGAATGATGTCCGGGAAGTTAGTATGGATGTGGGATCTGCAATTGTTATGGCTATGAACGGAGTTGAGAGGGCAAATCCCGATACTTTGTTCGGTGTATTTTCCAGCTTTGATGATGCAACATGGACAGATAAAGCAAAACTGACGGATGAACGTCTGAAAAATCTCGTAGAACATATGTCGAGTATTAGGGTGGGGAATCATGACTATTCGGCAGATGTTATGGGAGATGCTTATGAATTTCTGATAAAAAGATTTGCTGATTTGTCCAAGAAAAATGCGGGTGAGTTTTATACTCCCAGACCGGTTGTAAGGTTAATGGTGATGCTTTTATCGCCAAAACCGGGCGAGACCGTTTATGATCCGGCGGCAGGAACCGGAGGTATGTTGATTGAGGCAATTCGATATATGAAAGGCGATAGATTGACATATGGAAGAATATATGGTCAGGAGAAAAATCTTGCCACATCGGCAATTGCACGGATGAATCTGTTTTTGCATGGGGCCAGAGATTTTCAGGTTACTCAGGGGGATACGCTTCGTTCTCCAAACTATCTGGAAGGCGAAAGAATGAAAACTTTTGACTGTGTGATTGCAAATCCACCTTTTTCACTGAAGAACTGGGGTGCAGATCAGTTTGCTTCGGATGATTATGGGAGAAATATGTGGGGACATTTGTCTGACTCTAACGGTGATTGTGCCTGGCTGCAACATATGATAAAGTCAATGAATGAAGAAAACGGGCGATGTGCGGTTGTCCTTCCACAGGGAGTTCTTTTTCGAAGCGGGCAGGAAGGAGAAGTGAGGAAACAGCTTGTATTGTCTGACAAGCTGGAATGTGTGATTACGCTGGCAGGTGGAATTTTTTATTCTACAGGAGTGTCTGCGTGTATCCTGTTGCTTAATAATCGAAAGGAAGAGAGCCATAAGGGGAAAATCTGCCTGGTTGATGCCACTAAAATCTATACACCACAGAGAGCACAGAATATTTTAGAGGATGCGGATGTAGAGACCATATTTTCGCTTTATAAGAAATATGAAAATGTGATTGAAAAAGTGCACATTGTCACCATAAAAGAGGTAGAAGAGAAAGGTTATACATTAGCAGTAAACAATTATATTGAGAAGAAAAAACAGGAAGTTGTGTCACCTGCAGAAGTCCGAAAGCAATATTTTGATGCTTTGGAAGAAGTATACAGAGCAGAAGAGAGGATGAAAAGGCTTTTGGAAGAAGGAGGATATGTTCATTGAGCAGGAGAATCAGTATCGAAGAGCTGCAATCGTATTTATGGAATTCAGCTGTGCTTTTGAGAACTAATATTGATGCAGGAGCATATAAACAATACATTTTTCCGCTTTTGTTTTTTAAAAGAATCTGTGATGTATACGATGAGGAATGCAGGCAGATCCTGCTGGAGTTTGATGGTGATGAGGAAGCACTGGAGTGGGAAGAAAACCATCATTTCATGGTTCCGAAAGGTTATCATTGGAATGATGTACGTATGGTTCCGGAAAATGTAGGCGCGGCTCTTGTGGAGGCTTTTCATAAACTAGAACAGGCCAATATGGAAAAATTGAGTGGCATCTTTGGAGAGGCTGCATGGACAAATAAAAACAGACTGCCAGACCGGTTATTGAAAGAGCTTCTGGAACATTTCAGCTCCAGGATATTGTCGCTTGAGAATTGTCCGGAGGATGAACTGGGACAGGGATATGAATATCTGATAAAAAAATTCGCAGATGACAGCGGGCATACGGCACAGGAGTTTTATACAAATCGAACAGTCGTTCATTTGATGACAGAGATGCTGAAACCAGAATCTGGGGAATCCATTTATGATCCAACTTGTGGAAGTGCAGGAATGCTGATTTCTGCGATTGCCTGTCTGAAGAAACAGAAAAAGGAATGGAGAAATGTATCTGTATTTGGACAGGAGATTAATGCGCTTACTTCAGCTATAGGAAGGATGAATCTGTTTCTGCATGGAGTGAAAGATTTTCAGATTGTAAATGGTGATACTTTGAAAGATCCAGCCTTTCTGGATGGAGACAGATTGAAGCAGTTTGACCTGATACTGGCAAATCCTCCCTACTCTATCAGCCAATGGGACAGAGCGGCTTTCGCCAGTGATAAATATGGACGTAATTTTCTGGGACTTCCTCCACAGGGTCGTGCAGATTATGCGTTTTTGCAGCATATTATCAAAAGTATGGATGATAAGACAGGCAGATGCGCAATTCTGTTTCCGCATGGCGTTTTGTTTCGGAAAGAAGAACGTGATATGCGGGAAAAACTGGTTCGAAGCGATTACCTTGAATGTGTGATTGGTTTAGGACCGAATTTATTTTATAATTCACCAATGGAAGCCTGTATAATAATTTGCCGTATGTGCAAAAAGAAAGAATATCAGGGTAAGATTTTGTTCATTAATGCTGTACATGAGGTGGAGCGAAAAAATGCGCAAAGCTACCTGACAGATCAGCATATTGAGAAGGTTGTGAAGACATACGAAGAACATGAGCTGGATGATGATTTTGCCAGAATGGTTCAAATGGAAGAAATCGAAAAAAATGATTTTTCATTGAGTATTCCTCTGTATGTGAAAAAGAATGATTTGACAATGGAAATAGATATTCGCACAGCCCAGGAGAGATATGAAAGCTGGAAATCATCATCTGACAGGATGAAAATGTATTATACGAAATTGAATCAGATGATTGAAATAAAATTGGATTCATAGAATTATCATGAAAGAGAGTAAGTTATGGCCAGGTATTGTTTCGACGAAATTGCAATTAACAGTACAGAAAAGAAAAAACCAGTTGCCGAGGATAAATATACGTATATTGGGTTAGAGCATTTGGATTCCGGATGCTTAAAAGTTACTCGATTTGGTGCGGATATTGCGCCTAAAGGGGACAAACTCATCATGAAAAAGGGAGATGTGCTTTTTGGAAAAAGAAGGGCATATCAGAAGAAGGTAGCAATAGCTCCTTTTGATGGTATTTTTTCAGCACATGGAATGGTTCTTCGTCCCAAAGAAGAAGTGATAGATAAAGATTTTTTTCCAATGTTTATCAGCTCGGATTATTTTTTGGATGCGGCTATCAAAATATCAGTTGGTTCGCTTTCGCCCACGATTAACTGGAGAGATTTGAAAAATCTGGAGTTTGATCTTCCTAGTTTGGAAGAACAACACAAAATTGCCAAAGTTCTTTGGTCTATTCATGATACATTGGAAGCATATAAAAAGTTATTGCAAAAGACAGACGAACTGGTGAAATCGCAATTTATCGAGATGTTCGGTGACCCCACCTTCAATCCTAAAGGCTGGAATGTGAGAAAACTTTCAGAAATTGGAGATTATTTTATAGGGCTTACTTATAGCCCTAAAGATGTTTCAGAATCAGGTATGGTCGTTTTGCGGTCTGGAAACATACAAAATGCAAAGTTGGATTTTAATGATATTATTAGGGTTAAAACAGAGGTTCGAGAACAACTGATCGTGCGCGAAAATGATATTCTTATGTGTAGCAGAAATGGTAGTGCTACATTGGTCGGTAAAGTGGCTATGATTCCTGAGTTGTTAGAAAAAATGACATTTGGTGCATTTATGACAATAATACGTAGCCATTATTATGATTACTTGTTTACTTATTTTCAGTTGGATGCTTTTCGGGCACAAATTAGTTCCAGTAAGACAGCAACAATTAATCAGATTACAAAAGCCATGTTGGATGAAGTGGTAATTCCTGTTCCGCCGATAGTATTACAAAAGCAGTTCGCAGCTTTTGTACACCAAAGCGACAAGTCCAAATCTGAATTGGAACAAGCGATTGCGGAATTGGATGCAACCTATAAAAAAATAATTTCGGACAACTTAGGTTGATTTGGCTTTCCATGAATCTTCTTCCTGATCTGGAAAAGCAAAATTATAAGGAAGATACGAAGATGATAGATACTATAATTTGTGAAATTTAAAAAGATCTGGCTGGTGAATTGAACAGTTTACAACGTAAAAAATTGGCTGCTTTGATTGTCAGAAAAATAGCAAAAGAAATGTTTCTGTATGATATAACATAAAAAGAAGCGAGTACGCCGCTTGAGTCATGATGACCGTACGGTTGAAAACCGCTTCTTGTATAAATAGTAACGTAAATCGCAAGTTATTGTCAAGAAAATTTTGAATGGGCAAATATTGAGAGCCTGAAAAGTGATTTGTAGTAGGAGGTGAGGCAGGAATATTTTCTGAAGGTATGGAAGATTGGAGGGATTCAATGATAGAGTTTATTCAACAGCTGAGGGAATGTTTGATCAACTGTCTTGCACATGCAGACTATGTTCAGGCATATCCAAGTATAAAAATTGAGGTTTTCGACGGCTGGTTTCACTTTCTGAATCAGGGAAAGATGCTGGTGTCTTTGCAACAGTTCCGGACAGGGGGTGATTCCAGGCCGCGAAATGAGATTATCATGAAGATGTTTCGATGGCTTGGGGCTTCGGAACGGCAAGGTTATGGCGGACCGTTAATTTATACAACAACAGCTTCGGGCGTTGTGCATATGCCGGAAGTATATACTGATATTGAAAAAACGGATTTGAGAATATGGAATATAGATTTTGCCGACTCATATCCCCAATTGGAAGATGAGGCAAAAGATATTTTGAGAGTTATTTTAAAAAGTAATATATCAATATCTGTTTCAAAGATACGAGAAGGGACTGGTTTTTCTGATTGTAAAGTTAGAAAGTGGTTGAAAATATTGGATGAAAAAAAACTGGTGCAGAAGAAGGGAAACGGACCGTCCACAAAGTATGCAATTAGAGAGACATCTGATGAGAAAATCACACAGCTTCAAATTGCATTGGATAATCTCAAGATAAAGGAATAGGATTTCTATCTTTTGATTATCTTTTGAAAATATTCAAAACTTAAGAAAAAGACGGAAAAACCCTTGATTCCAGGCAATTTCTATCTTTTGACTATCTTTTGAAAATGTGTCTTTTTGAGTGGAAATGCGTTGAAAGTGTAGCAGGTGCAAAAGAGGAGGGATTAATAGTGTTTAATGAAGATAATACAATCGAACAGATGACTATAAGTACGTTAACTGATATTGGTTGGAAGTACATGGAAGCAGACCAGCTCCCACGTCAGTATACAGACATTCTTGTAGAGCCAATGGTAAAATCTGCCTTAATTCGTTTGAATCCAATTATTGCAGAAGTTCCCTCCAGAGCAGATGAAGTGATTTATCGGCTTAGAACGCTGTTTCTTACTGTTCGAAAAGATAATCTGGTAACGCAAAATGAAATATTTAAAAAACTGATATTTGAAAACAATTCATTTCCGTTTGGTGAAGGCGGAAGGCCTGTATCAGTTCGTTATTTCGGCACTCTTACAAAAGAAGAGATAGAGTTAAATGAATATGTGGTGACAAACCAGTGGATCTATCCATCCGCAGAAAATGGGAAGCGACTGGATATTGTGCTTCTGGTCAATGGTTTTCCAGTTGTAATTGGAGAATTGAAAACCCCTGTGCGCAGTGCAATTACCTGGCTGGATGGAGCAAAAGACATTGCATCATATGAGAAAAGTATTCCAGGTATGTTTGTGCCCAATGTATTTAATTTTGCAACAGAAGGAAAGTATTACAGATATGGTTCTGTTTGTATGCCTGTCGATATGTGGGGGCCATGGCACACACAGGAACATAAGAGTGAAGGCAGTCTTGCGGATGTGAAAATCAGTATGGCGGATATGCTCACACCAGAAAAAGTGATGGATATTTTTCGTTTTTTTACAATATTTGCTACGGATAAAAAATATCGGAAATATAAAATCATATGCCGTTATCAGCAATATGAAGCAGCTAATCTGGTGATAGATCGTGTGAAAGCAGGATATCCGAGAAAAGGGTTGATCTGGCATTTCCAGGGATCAGGGAAATCGCTACTGATGGTATTTGCGGCACAAAAGCTTCGGATGCTTCCGGAATTAAACAATCCTACGGTTGTGATTGTAGATGACCGTATTGATCTGGAAACACAGATAACAGCAACATTTAATGCGTCAGATATTCCAAACTTGCAGGGACTTGGAAGTAAAGAAAAATTGGAAGCATTTTTTGAAGGAGATCAGAGAAAGATTGCGATTACAACCATATTTAAATTTGCAGATGTGGACAGAAGATTAAATGATAGAGAAAACATTATTGTTATGGTGGATGAAGCTCATCGAACCCAGGAAGGAAATCTGGGTGAAAAGATGAGACAGGCATTGCCGAATGCGTTCTTTTTTGGGTTCACAGGGACACCGATTAATCGTCTGGACAGAAATACGTTCCATACATTTGGAGCAGTAGAAGATAAAAGCGGATATATGAGTAGATATTCGTTTTCAGAATCGATTCGTGATAAAGCAACACTGCCCTTAAATTTCGAACCAGTTCCAGTGGAATTACATGTGGATAAAGAAAAATTGAATCATGAATTTGATCTTTTGACAGAGAATCTTTCAGATGAGGATAAGGCAGAACTGTCACATAGAGTTAACATGAAAGCAATTATGTATGACCGGAAGCGAATTAAGAAGATATGTGGACATATAGCAAAACATTATCAGGAGAAAATAGAGCCGAATGGATATAAGGGACAGGTGGTCTGTTATGACAGAGAATGCTGCCTGATGTATAAGGAAGAGCTGGATAAACTGTTAGGAGAAGATGCTTCAACCATTGTTATGGATACAAATAATGATAAAGAAGACAGATATAAAGCATATCGGCGTGACAGAACAGCAGAAGGTAAATTACTGGATCGATTTAGAGATCCTAAAGATCCTTTGAAATTGGTGATTGTAACTGCTAAATTACTTACGGGATTTGATGCGCCGATTTTGCAGGTTATGTATCTGGACAAGCCCATGAAGGATCATAATCTTTTACAGGCGATTTGTCGTACAAACCGCACATACAATGAAGGGAAGACTCATGGACTGATTGTTGACTATATTGGTATTTTTGATAATGTTGCAACCGCATTGGATTTCGATGAATCCAGCATGAAGAAGGTGGTTACCAATATAGAGGAAGTAAAAAAAGAAATTCCCAATTTAATGTATAAATGTTTGAATTATTTTTTGGGAGTTGATCGGACAACAGAAGGTTGGGAGGGACTTTTAGCGGCACAGGAATGTCTTCCTACCAACAAGGAAAAAGACGAATTTGGTGCGGATTACAGAGTTTTGCATAGAGCATGGGAGGCATTATCACCAGATTTATGCCTTGATCCTTATAAAATGGATTACCAATGGCTTACCAGAGTGTATGAGTCTGTACGTCCTACAGATGGTCGGGGCGGATTGATATGGGCAGCTTTAGGAGCGAAGACAATGGAACTTGTGCACGAAAATCTGGAAGTTGGAGAAGTGCATGATAATATGGATATCCTTACGCTGGATTCAGAGCTGATTGATGAGTTTATCAAAAAGCAAAAAGATCTTCGCAAAGTAACAATGAAGGTAGAGATAGACCTTGTAGCAAAGATTCGCAGACATTCTAAAGATGTCCGGTTTATAAAACTGGGAGAAAAGCTGGAACAGCTTCGTGAAAAACATCAGCAGGGGCTTGTCACAAGCATTGAATTTTTGAAGCTGTTGCTGGAACTTGCAAAAGAAACCGCACAGGCAGAAAAAGAAGTAGTTCCTGAAGAAGAGATAGACAAAGGGAAAGCTGCATTAACGGAATTATTTAAAGGGATTAAAAACGATAAAACTCCAATTATTGTCGAGCGAATTGTAGCGGATATTGATTCGATTGTAAAATATGTTCGTTTTGATGGGTGGCAGAGCACAACAGCGGGACAACAGGAAGTAAAGAGAGAGCTGCGTAGTATTATATGGAGAAAATATGAAATTAAGGATCAGGAGGTGTTTGATAAAGCTTATAGTTATATTGAGCAATATTATTGATCAGTAACTGCCTTCTCGATATAAATGTGTTATAAAATGTGATTAGGAAGAGTGGTTATAATAAAAGGATCAGGAGGATGCATGTGTCTTATGGAAGAAAAACGAATGATATCTCACGGACAGGAGACAGAAAAATTATATTATAAAGACAGCCACATGAAAGAATTTGAGGCTACCGTAGTATCCTGCGAGGAAAAACGGTCAGCAAAAGGAGAAAAACTGGGTTATCGGGTTGCGCTGGACCGAACAGCATTCTTTCCGGAGGGCGGCGGACAGCTCGGTGACAGGGGCTGGCTGGATAATGTGGAAGTCCTTGATACTCACGAAAAAGGTGGCATCATCTTTCATGAAACAAAAGAGCCGATGGAACCGGGGCAGAGAGTAAAGGGAAAACTGGATTTTGAAGTGCGGTTCGACCGAATGCAGCAGCATTCCGGGGAACATATCCTGTCCGGACTGGTACACAGCCTGTATGGGTACGATAATGTGGGCTTCCATCTGGGTGAGGAGATTACGACGCTGGATTTTAACGGGGAACTGACCAGGGAGCAGGTGGAGGATCTGGACC
>CAMWMT010000022.1 GCA_947175375.1 uncultured Clostridiaceae bacterium
TCATTATAGGTCTGCTTCTCCCCTTCAGAACGAATCCCCTTCTTTTCTTCTGTCCCGATCAGGATCTCTCCATAAGGCAGATCGATAAACTCTGCATGAATCCCACGCATTTCTGCCTCCCGAAGCGCGACCAGTTCCGGAGAACAGTCCAGAAACGGATAATAGCACTTATAGTCCTCTTTGTCCCCGCTCAGCAGCCCCTTTTTGTCTTTATAAAAATAATAAAGAGCGACCGGCGCTTTCGTATCTTTATGTGAAAGTATTGGTACCTGGTCCTGTGCGTTCTGCGGTCCCTCGACCAGAATACAGTCCGGCCCAAAAGCTTCAATCGCCTTTTTCAGATGCCATGCACAGGCAGGACTGTGGTGGCGGATCGGAAAATATGCAATTGGACGTTCCAGATCATAACATTCCGGAACCGTTATCCCGTCTGCATACTCTCCCATATCCATGCCTAATGCAGATATTTTCTCGCCTCGTAATAGCTGTTCCATAACTGCCCTTCTTTTCCTCCCTTATCCCGCACGACCGTCTGGAAATAACTCCGGAGTTTTTCCAGATCTTCCTTATTCTCCTTCTGTACGGCGCCCACTAGGTTCTGTACCAGACATCCCAGATCCATATGGGAATCCCCATAATAATAGGCCGTCATCATAGTCTGATAATAAACCGATACTGCTTCCGCCGTGCTCATGACAGATGCTGGACGGTCGATCCGGTGTCCCATGGAAGAGACTCCTTCCCGCAGCTCGTGATAGGTCGATGCAAGGATCTCTGCCACATCCTCATCCACCGGCATGTCGATCTGACTTGCCTCTGCCAGTTCCTCCACTTCATTGATGATGATCTGCTTCTCCAGCGCCACATCCCGCACCGGCATGACCGTCTCAAAGTTAAAACGGCGTTTCAGTGCGCTACTCATCTCGTTGACACCCTTATCTCTTGTATTTGCTGTACCAATCACATTAAAACCTGCCTTTGCAAAAAGAAGGCCTTCTTCTCCCAACTCTGGCACGTTCAGCACTTTATCGCTGAGCACACTGATCAGGCTGTCCTGGATCTCCGCCGGAGTACGGGTGATCTCCTCAAAACGGGTCAGAATCCCCTGTTCCATCCCCACATAGAGCGGGGAAGGCACCAGAGCCTCCCGAACCGGTCCCTTCGCCAGCAGAAGCGCATAGTTCCAGCTGTATTTGATCATATCCTCGGTCGTACCTGCCGTTCCCTGAATGGTATTAGTACTGGTTCCACTGATGGCAGCCGACAGAAGTTCCGACAGCATGGTCTTGGCTGTTCCCGGTTCCCCCACCAGCATCAGCCCGCGGTTGCCAGCCAACGTAATGATGCAGCGCTCCACCAGAGCGTCATTTCCCAGATATTTCTTACGGATAGATATCTCTTCCCCGTTCCAATCCACCGGCTCCCGGCTCCCCAGAATAAAGGTTCTTACTGCTTTTGGCGACAACTTCCAGTTCATCGGACGCTTTCCCGTATCCTGAGCCGCAAGCGCCGCAAGCTCTTTCTCATAACGCACCTCTACCGGCGGCTTGATCTGTGCTCTCTTTTCCATATGTATAACTCCTCTCCTTATTTCGACAGTTCTTTCCTCTGTTATGTTGCTTCACTATAAATCATCCATAGTTATACAAGGTAATTCCTTTTCCTGTCGAAGCTGCTTATCATTTGTAAAAAACATATCACATCCACTGACCACAGCCGTTGCAATCTGAAGCGCATCCATAGCTTTAAAATTCTTGTACTTTCCTCTTATTTTTGCTCCTTGTTCTGCAATATCAGAGTCAATATTAACAACTTCGATCTTCATATACTCAACAAATCTTTTAAAATTATTTACCAGTTCTGTCCTTCCACTGGTATATGGAAATACAAGATACTCCTCAACAGTAATTGCAGAAGTAACAAGTTGAATATTTTCCTCAATACACTTTGCAAAAAATCTCAACATTGTTTCCATGTATATGGAGCTGTTTTCCAGATAATATATAAAAGGTGCAGTATCAATAAACACTCTTTTAAATTCTGTCATTATCCCGCATCTCCCTTATATAATTATCCGCATCCTGTCCCCGCTCTGTTGCTGGCATAACGAACTGCTCAAGTTTTAAATCTTTTCCTGTTTTCGTTTCCGACATTCCCAAAAGTCCATTAACGCCCTGCATGATCTGGATTACATAACTTAATTTATCTTCCGGCACCTTTTCCAACATCTGAATAGCTTCCTGCCTGATTGCTGTCATAAAACACCTCCTGAAAATCCATCCTCCATTTACGATTCCGAAAACAATATCCATGTTGAGAACAGTATACACTTTTCAATTTGTCTTTTCAATTATTTTCTATGCTCCATACAAAAGAGCAAGGATGCCGTCTACACGACACCCCCTCTCTTTTACTTCTGCTTATTTAGCTGCCATCTGGCGCTCCTGCGCTTCGATCATCTTCTTCACCATATAACCTCCAACAGATCCGTTCTGTTTGGAAGTCAGGTCACCGTTGTAACCGTCTGTCAGCGGCACACCGATCTCGCTTGCAACCTCATACTTGAAACGATCAAGTGCTCCTTTTGCTTCTGGTACTGCTGCTCTGTTTGAAGAATTAGACATAATAAACTCCTCCTTACTGCGAAACAGGTTATCTTTTGTGCTTCGCAATTTGTTGTTGTTTGTTACGACTATAGTATGTGCATTCTACATCGCAATACACTGACAATTCCTTCATTTTCTGACATTTTTTTTAATCAACAAATGCTTCTATAAATTCAGATTCTCCCCGCCTTTTTTCAGATACTGCTCCAACCGCTCTGCCAGCATCCGGTGTTCCGGCAGTTCCAGTTCCGGATCCGCACCCAACATCTTTCCTGCCGCTTCACTAGCCTGCTTCAATACTTTCGAATCCTGGAATACATCTCCCAGCTTGAATTCCAGAATCCCGCTCTGCCGTATTCCAAAGAGATCCCCTGGACCCCGCAGTTTCAGGTCTTCACTTGCAATATAGAATCCGTCATTGGATTTATTCAGCACTTCCAACCTTTTTTTCGTCTCTTTCCCTTTACTCCCGCTCATAAAGATACAGTAAGACTGTGCCTTTCCACGCCCGACCCGACCCCGGAGCTGATGAAGCTGCGCCAGCCCAAAACGTTCCGCGTTCTCCACCATCATCACTGTCGCGTTAGGCACATTGATCCCAACCTCGATCACCGTCGTAGATACCAGAATCTGGATCTCCCCATCCGCAAACCGTTCCATGATCTCATTCTTTTCCTTCGGCTTCATCTTCCCATGAAGACAGGCGATCTGATGTCCTGGCAAGATCTTCTGAAGCTTTTTCGTATAATCGGTAACATTTTCCAGTTCCATCTCATCGCTTTCTTCGACCATCGGACAGATGATATATACCTGATGCCCCATCGCCATCTCTTTTTCCATAAATCGATAGGCGCTGGACCGGTAGGATTCATCCACCACACAATTTTTGATCGGCAGCCGATGCGCCGGAAGCTCATCCACCACCGAGATATCCAGATCGCCATAGACGATGATCGCCAGCGTCCGCGGGATCGGAGTCGCGCTCATGACCAGTACATGCGGATGCAGTCCCTTGCCCGCCAGCATCTCTCTCTGACGCACCCCAAATCGGTGTTGTTCGTCTGTCACCACCAAACCCAGCCTACGATAATCCACATTTTCCTGAATCAATGCATGCGTCCCAATGATAATCTGCGCAGTCCCACAGGCGATCTCTTCCCCTGCAAGCCTCTTCTCCTTCGCCGTCATGGAACCAGTCAGAAGCACCGCCTTCAACGGAATCTCATATTCATCAAGCAGCTCGCTGACCGACTGAAAATGCTGCTTTGCCAGCACCTCCGTAGGCACCATCAGAGCGCCCTGATAACCATTGCACCCCGCCATCACAAGCGCCAGCACTGCCAGAATCGTCTTTCCGGAACCCACATCACCCTGTACTAGGCGGCTCATCACATGATCACCCGCCATATCCCCAGCGATTTCCTTCCATACCTTCTTCTGCGCCCCTGTCAGTTTATAAGGAAGCGCTTCGATCAGCCGCTCTGTCTCTGCCACCTCCACCATCTTCGCCTCATTCGGAAGCTCACCCTGACTTTCCTTCAGTCTCCGTATCCCCAGAATAAATAGCAGGAACTCATCAAATACCAGCCGGTTCCTTGCCGTCCGCATCTCTTCTTCATTCACCGGAAAATGTACCTGCCGTATCGCCTGCCATTCCGGCAAAAGCCCATAATATCCCCTCATGTCCTCCGGAAGATATTCCTCTACACAGATCTCCCCACCATCCAGCACCTGCCGCACTGCCTTCGCCACCATCTTCGCTGTCAGCCCTGCCGTCAACGGATATTTCGGCTGCATCACATGGAGCAGCCTGTCATAATCCCCCAGTGTATAATGCTCCGGCTGCTCCATCCGGTACTGGTTCCCTTTCAGATACACGATCCCCCTGAAGATATACTGAGCGCCCCGCTGAAAATGATTCCGAAGAAACGGCATATTGAACCAGGTTCCCTGCATTACATCCTGTCCCACCTGAATCTGCACCGTAAATACCTGATATTTCGCATACCGCTTTACCGCTGAAACCGACAGAATATACCCCTGAACCGCATACTTCTTCCCATCCTCAATCTCCGACAGTTCCACCGGCTCTCCATAAGTCTCATACGCCCGCGGATAATACTGTATCAGATCCTCTACTGTATGAATTCCAACCTTTGCAAAAGGAACTGCCGTCTTTTCCCCGATTCCCTTTATCTTTATGATCGAATCCTGAAGCTTCATACTCTTTCCTCCATACCCATACATCTTCTATCCGCAAAACGCCTGAATACATATAACCGGCACTTGACAGTAACTTGCAGATGTGGGCAGACTAAGGAACTGTCCATTAATAACTTGTGCATTTGACTTGTCTAAATCCGCACAGTCTGCGTTGTCATCAGTCAGCGTACCTCGGTACGCCTCCTTCTTCCGCCTTGCCTGTACGAATTTATCCTGCGTCATCTGCACAAGTTATTTTCGGACAGTTCCTAAGAATTGATCAATTACCGGCATAGTGACACGCACAGGGGCAGCCGGGCAGGGTGCGCTCCGGACAGGACAGACGCGCTGTGTGGATTGGAGCGGACAGCCTGCGAAAACAGTATGAACCAGGCGGACACGCATGTGTCCGATTGGGGCATACTGCTTTCGCAGGCTGTCCGATACATTCCATACGAGCGCTGTCCCGGCCGGGGTGTGCCCTGCCCGGCTGCCCCTGTGCTCACAACCTTCCGGTCATGCGATCATCTTCTTGCAAATTCCTGCCCCTTCTGCAGGATACAAACCATTTATTCCACGGACACCACATAATAGTAGATCGGCTGTCCTCCATAATGGACTTCCACTTCCGCATCTGGATATTTTTCCGCGATCTTATCACCCAGTGCCTGCGCATCCTCCTCAGACACTTCCTCACCATAATAGATCCCGATGATCTCCGAATCCTCGTCCACCAGTTCCTCCATCATGGCAAGCGTCGTCTCCTGAATCTCTTTTCCAACAGCCAGGATTCCGTCATCCCCGATGCCCATGATATCTCCAAGGTGGATCTCCTTGTCATCGATCTTCGTATCCCGGACTGCATAAGTCACCTGACCCGTCTTCACATTCTGGATCTCCGCCTGCATCCGAAGCTCGTTCTCTCTCGGCGTCTCCTCCGGAATATAGTTGACCATCGCCGTGATCCCCTGCGGAACCGTCTTCGTCTGGATCACGATGACACGTTTGTCAGAGGTCAGAAAACCTGCCTGATTTGCTGCCAGGATAATGTTCTTGTTATTCGGGAGGATGAAAATATTGTCCGCGTTCACCTGACGGATCGCTTCCAGCATATCCTCCGTGCTTGGATTCATCGTCTGACCGCCTTCTATCAGATAGTCCACGCCCAGTCCTTTGAATATCTCACCGACACCTTCCCCAATGGATACCGAGATAAAGCCCATCTCTTTGCGGGGTTCCTGCTTCTTTTCCTCTTTTTTCGCCTCATCCTGCTTCTTCTGCTCTGCAGCGATCCGAGAAGCATCCTTGATCAGCTTCTCCTCATGCTCCAGACGCATATTATCGATCTTCATGCGGGACAGGGAACCATACGTAAGCGCTCTCTGGATGGCAAGTCCAGGATCGTTCGTATGTACGTGTACCTTGACGATATCATCGTCCGACACCACTACGATCGAATCTCCGATAGACTCCAGGAACGCTTTAAACTCCAGCTCTGTCTTCTCATCATATGCCTTATCCAGCATGATGATAAATTCCGTACAATAACCAAACTTAATATCTGCCTCTGTCTGTGCGCTGATCCGGACCGCGCTCTCCTTTTTCGGAGCTTCAAAGGAATAATCCACTTCTTTTCCAAGAAGCGCATCATAGCATCCCTTCAGCACCTCCACCAGTCCCTGTCCACCAGAATCCACCACGCCGGCTTCTTTCAGCACCGGGAGCATGTCCGGAGTCCGTGACAGAACTTCCTCTGCTTCCTCGATGACCAGACGGCAGAATTCTTCAATATCTTCTATATTCTGCGCGAGCTCAGCCGCCTTCAGGGCAGCTCCCTTCGCAACAGTCAGGATCGTGCCCTCCTTCGGCTTCATAACTGCCTTATATGCAGTCTCCACTGCCTTCTGCATGGCACCCGCCAGGTCGATCACGTCAAGCTCTTCCTGATCCTTGATCCCTTTTGTAAATCCTCTTAAAAGCTGTGACAGAATCACACCGGAATTTCCTCTTGCCCCACGAAGAGAACCTGAAGAGATGCACTTTGCCAGCTTCTCCATATTCAGCTTTTCCAGGTTACTGACTTCCCCAGCCGCAGCCGTGATCGTCAGTGTCATATTCGTACCCGTATCTCCATCCGGCACCGGAAATACATTCAGTTCATTGATCCACTCTTTTTTGGATTCAAGATTTTTGGCACCGCCCAGAAACATCTTTGCGACCATCTGAGCATCAATCGTCTTAATCACAACTCACTTCCTCCCTCGTTAATCAATCACTCTTACGCCTTCTACAAAGATGTCGATCTTACCGATCTTCATACCAGTAAATGCTTCCACCTGATACCTGACGGATTCGATCAGGTTCTCGGAGACAACAGGAATATTGACTCCATAGGCCACGATCATATGAAACGCAAGATAGATCTCATTGTCCTCAATCGCTACCTCAATGCCTCTTTTAATACTGTCTTTTTTCAACAGCTTCATCAGTCCGTCGCGCATATCCAGTGATGCCATGCCTACGATCCCACTGCAACCGATCGCAACAGAGCCCGCATAAGTGGCAATGACATCCGCATCGATGGTGATATTGCCAAGTTCCGTACTAACCTGTCCCTGCATATGAATACCTCCCGGTTTTATTTTCTTATGAAATACTGCCGTTTTCACAAGTACATAGAATTATTAACTATTATACCCGATATCCGGCAAAAATGAAATAAATTTTTGTTTTTTCTATTTTTCACTTTTCTGCATATAAATAGAATAAGCAATCTCTGATGTCAGGACAGCCATTTATGAAAAAGACCATCGGTTTTATCCTGTTCTGGATCGGTATCGGGATATTCATCACGCTGTTTTTGCCGGAAGACAATCTGTTCCTCCGGATCTTCCTTTCCGCCATCCTGATCCTCTGCGGCTACCAGTGTTTTTCCTGCTGTTGATACCGGCTCCTTAGCACACCTTCATAAAAATGACATGCAATCATCAAACCTGCTATCACAAGGTTCAATATCCGCAGGAATAAAGAAAAAGGGCTGTCACATCGACAACCCCCTCATGCAATCCTGTCAAATGACAACCGGTTAAGCTCTTTCCACTTTACCGGACTTTAAGCAAGAAGTGCATACATACATTTTCTTTGCTCCGCCGTTTACTTTCACTTTCACGGACTTCACATTGGATCTCCACATTTTGCTGGATTTTCTATTGGAATGACTCACATTGTTTCCAAAGTGAACACTCTTATCACAAATTGCACATTTCGCCATCATTGCACCTCCCTTAGGCTTATTTGAGCCCTACGGACTCACAACTTCTGTTATTCTACCAGAATTTTTCAGGATTTGCAAGCAAAATTTTACTTTTTTTGATTTTATATCTTCGGAATTTTCCATCAGTTTTCCCCGAATACCTGCTTCTTCATCCGAAGCCCTGTGGGAGTCGTTGCAAGGCCCGCCTGCGACGTCTCTTTCAGAGAACATGGAAGCATATCTCCCACCTGCCGCATGGCCAGCACGCATTCATCCACCGGGATCTTGCTCTCCACTCCTGCCAGTGCCATCTCCGCAGAAGTAAACGCAATGGCAATTCCGGACACATTCCGCTTGATGCAAGGGATCTCAACAAGCCCTGCCACTGGATCACATACCAGTCCCAACTGGTTCTTGATCGCTATGGCACAGGCATGTGCCGCCTGCGTCGGCGTCCCTCCTGCCAGCTCTACCAGTGCTGCCGCAGCCATGGCAGAAGCAGAACCACACTCCGCCTGGCATCCGCCCTGAGCGCCTGCGATAGAAGCATTTTTTGCGATCACCATTCCTATGGCACCCGCTGTAAAGAGTGCCATCACTGCCGCATGTTCATCACAACGCCCTTCTTCCAGCATGGAGACCACCGTACCCGGAAGGATCCCGCAGGAGCCGGCCGTCGGCGATGCCACGATCCTGCCCATGGCCGCATTGTACTCCGATACCGCCACAGCACGCGCCATGGCATGGTTCATAAATGTCCCCGTGATACCACCGGATGCGGCATAGGTCTCTATTTTGGCTGCGTCTCCTCCGGTCAGCCCGGATGTGGAGCGAAGATCCGGATTCTTTCCTTCACGCACTGCCTCCTGCATCACATGCAGGCTGTTCTCCATCCTCTTATACAGCGTTTCCTCAGACACCTCCATCTGCTCCACCTGATCGGACAATACCAGGGCAGATATGGTGGTCTGTTGTTGTTCTGCGGCTTCACAGATCGCCGCAATCGAATCGTATTCCAGCATACAAACTGCTCCTTTCCTGTTCTTAGATCGCGCGGATTAGCACGACGTTGATGATATTCGGCAGGATACGCAAACTCTGGATGAGACTCTCTTCCACATCTCCATCCACTTCTATGGTCATGACCGCTTCTCCGCCCTTTCTGGGACGGGTCAGGCGGAAGTTGCCGATGTTGGTTCCCGAATAAGCCATAAAATTCGTAACCGCTGCGATGGTGCCCGGCTTATCATAATGCAGTACCATCAGCGTATTGTATTGTCCGGTAAAGGACACTTCCATACCGTTGATCTCCGTGACCAGGATATTGCCCCCTCCGATACTCGCTCCCTGCACCACGCATTCCGCGCCGTTTTCACCTTTTAGATGAATTCTGGCGGTATTGGGATGCGCTCCCGGGATATCCTCTGCCGTAAATGAATATGCAAGCCCTTCCTCACCGGCAAGCACCAGGGAACGGCGGATCCGTTCATCATCCGAATGCATGCCCATGATGCCTGCGATCAGCGCTTTGTCCGTACCGTGTCCCCGGTAGGTCTGTGCAAAAGATCCCGACAGACGGATCTCTGCCTTCACCGCCCGTTCTCCAAGGATCTTCCATGCCACTCTTCCCAGCCGCACAGCGCCTGCGGTATGGGAACTGGAAGGCCCGATCATCACGGGACCTATAATATCAAATACATTCATATAACTGTCCTCTGTCTCTTACTTTTTAATCCATTTTTCATAGATCGTGTTTACAATAACGCCGATCGCATTGTCTCCGGATACATTACATGCGGTTCCGAAAGAATCCTGTGTGATGTACAATGCGACCATGATCGCACAGATCGGTCCATCCGGATTGCCTGCTTCTGCGCCAAAGATCATATACAAAAACGGCAGCGCAGTCATAATGGAGCCGCCCGGTGCACCGGGAGAAGCGACCATAGCGATTCCCAGTGTCATGATAAAGGGAACCACGGTCATAAGACTGATCGGAAGCTGGTTCATCAGACAGACTGCCGTAGCGCAGGCTGTGATCGTGATCATGGAACCTGCCATATGAATATTGGCACACAACGGCACTACGAAATTGCGGATCTGTTCGGATACACCGTCATTTGCCGCACACTGCAGGTTGACCGGAATCGTTGCTGCCGAAGACTGGGTTCCCAGTGCCGTAGTATAACCGGGGATCTGGTTCTTAATCAGTGTAACCGGATTCTTCTTACTGATCGTTCCGGCAATGGTAAACTGAATCGCAATGCAGATCAGATGCATGATGATTACTACAAGGAACACCTTCCACAGAATACTTAAGATCGCAAAGGTCTTGCCGGACTTCGTCATATCGGTAAAAGTACCACAGATATAGAGCGGCAGCAGCGGAATAATGACCGTGTGGAGCACCTTATCAATGACACCCGAGAAATCCTTCATACCGTTGTACAGGCTGTTCCCGATCTCCTTCCCACGCATGGTAGACAGACAGAGACCCAGTACAAAGGCAAGCGCTACAGCCGACAGGGTGTCCAGAAGCGGCTGAAGCTGGATGCTGAAATAAGCACTCAGAGAATTATCTGCCGTCGCTGCGATCTGCTCCATTGCCTGCTCGCTCATAAAGCTCGGAAACAGACCGCTGGCCACCAGATAAGAACAGGTGCCCGCGATCAATGTAGAGCCATAAGCTAGACAGACCGTGATCAGAAGCAGTTTTCCGGCGCCTTGGCTTAAGTCTGCGATTCCCATCGTCACATAGGCGACGATCATTAGCGGAATCACGAATTTCAAAAAGGTACTGAACAGACTGGACGCAGTAACGATCACCCGGCAGATGCTCTCCGGCAGGAACTGCCCGAATACGATACCAAGGATGATCGCAATGATGAGTTTTGGCACAAGGCCCAGTTTTTTCTTTTCCATCGTATTTCTCTCCATCATTCTTTTTCAGCATTCTCCCTCCATCTCCTGCATACCCTTTGGCGCCATATAGAGTCCGCAAAAGTCCGTCTGAAACGGAACAATGTCCGTCACGCAAAGAAAAAATGCCGTAAATGTATTTGTGTCAAACACACTTACAGCATATCGTCTTTTGACGAAAAAAGCAAGCCTTTGTCATAAATTTACAAAAATTTTTTTAAAAAAGACCTGCTTTTAGCAAAAATATTCAATTAAAACAGATATTACGAATTCAGTATCTCGTCTACCGCCCGATCCACATCCGGATCAGAATGGTCCTTTGATTTTCCGGACGTAAACTTATTGATCACATCTGGTACCATATCCAGGATCTTGGTCACTGCATCCTGATTCTTTACATTGACCAGACGAATATTCCCGTCTTTGATCACCAGCACCGCACTTGGTGAAATCTTACCGCCCAGTCCGCCTGCACCCTTGTTCTTGTTGTCGCCGGAGCCGGCTCCAGCTCCCACTCCGAAGAATACATCCACAAGCGGAAGGATGATCGTATCCCCTACCGTGATTGCATCTCCCACCACCGTCTTGCTGGAAATAAAATGATCCATTCCCTGAAACAGTGAAGAAACGGTTGACTCAAAACTGTTATTATTCTTTTCGCTCATAAGAACCTCCTATATTTCCCGCCAATGCCGATACATATGACGAATATCCTTATTCCTGTAAAACTTCCAGAGTACACGGACAAATGTACAGAAGCGTACTTTTCCTGTTATCCGGATCTCACCTTCCAGAATCTCTCGGTCAAAATCCGGCACGATCTTGAGCTTCTCCTGATACCATGCACACAGCATACCTGCAACACCCATGCAGATCCCCGTATTTGCCGGATCTGAAAATCCAAATGTGATCGTTCCTCTGATCTTCTTCGGCCTCAGCTTCTTCCACAGATACCATACTTCTTTAAGGACAGCTCCTCTGGCACGTACGTGTTCCTCCAGATTCCAGAAATCCAGAAAATCATCTTTTCGTTTCAGAAGCTTACGGACCATATCCCCGAATTCTGTGATCTTTTTCCGGATCTGTTTTATTTTATCACAAATCCTGCGATATGCATAGCCGGCCTTTTGAAAAATGTTCCTCTCTGATCTATCATCCAACGCCTCGCCTGTCAGACTTTCCGGCATGTCCCCCAGAGATTTTTTCTCCGGACTCTCCGGTGCTTCTTCCGGCGGTCTTTCCATGGGCGATGTCCAGCCTTCGCCGCCAATCTCTCCTGTATCCGGCTCCGGTTTTGTCGGGCTCACCGATGCTTCAGGTCTCCGGCGTGACAAGAGCTTATTCACCCACCTTCGGAATCGTTTCAGCCTTTTCCATCTTGCTTCCTTTCCCTTATTCTGCCACAGGGAATATCCAAAAAGCCTTATCTGTAATACCGGCTCCCAGCCGTCACGACCATCCAGCAGAAATCTAACCGTCATGACCCGGAAAAGCCACGATGCAATGGCTGACACCCGGATATCCTCCTGTTTTCTCACTTCAATTCGATAAGAAACCGCCACAAAGAGAACAGCATACAGAATCAGCAGAAGGAGCCCAACAGCTACAAGAAAAATGATTCCCAGTATTTTTAAAATTAATAATATGACATGCAGCATATGGACTCTCTTTAATCCTCCACAAAATCCTCGGTTCGAAAATAAGACCGGATATCAAATCCTCCTGATTCCTGATACAGTTCCCACAGAATCTGCTCCGCCAGTCTTAGAGCCTCCATCCTGCCCTGAGCCACACCGATGATGTCCATACACTGAGCTTCCAGAAACAGCGGAGACTTAAGCATTCCGTTATGAAAGATATCCAGAAGATTTCCCGGAACAGAAGCCAGAGTGATATAGTATACTCCTGTCATCCATTGTCCGTCAGATGTTTTTTTCCTGATCTTTTCAATATTCTCCCCTGCATTCGGTCCCGTATACAGTTCCCGATACCATCTCATCTCTCATCCTGCCTCTTTTTAAAAAGGGGTTGTCAGAAAATGCAATCCCGACTGTATGATAAGCAGTGCTGCTTATCATACAGCCGGGGCTGAGTTTCCCGACAGCCCCCTTCTTATTCCCAGCCCTGCTGTTTGCGATTTCCCCAGAGATTACTTTTCTTCAATTCGATATATACATTATACGCTCTTTCCAGAATCTGTTTCTCATTCGGAAATTTTAATAAATGATATGCCTCGTGAAATTTGTAATATCCGGAGTCCATAAAATATTCTTCACGCTGTGGTTTGCTGTAATAACTGTCCGATGTCATCAAGTACCAGTACACATCCTTCTCCACTACATCCTCCGGAACAGTGAATGTATATTGACTCTTTCCAACATATTTTACAATTCTCGCATTCACTCCTGTTTCTTCCCGGACTTCCCGGACTGCTGTATCAGGATGTTCTTCTCCTGGTTCTACCGTTCCCTTCGGCAGCACCCAGCCTTCGTATTTATTCTTATAGTTCTTATACAAAAGCAGGATCTTACCACGAAATATTACCACACCGCCACAGCTCGTTGCTTCTATCACTGCAATTCCTCCTGTCGATTGGTGTGTCTCATAGACTAAAATATAGTCTATCACCTTTTTGGACAATTGGCAAGGCTGGGTTGCGTGAAAATCTTCACAAAACCGAAATCCAAAAATATCCCTTCCGGGATCTGCGGCTGTTGCCTTTGTGCAAATCCTGAAAGGGATATACTGATTCGTCATTTTATTCTGCTTTCGCGCCTTCCGGAACGGCGATCACCGTCACGCTGTTATAATTGGTACAGGTCATACTGATCACCATCTTCGGAATGCTCATGGACAGGCCTTCCCCCTGCTCTCCCAGGGCGTCAACGATATTGCTCATCAACGTATCCATCTGTTCCGTCATATCGATCTCATATTTGACCGGATAGAGTGTTGCTTCGTCGATCCACAGATCGATCTTAAGATCTCCAAGACCATCCAGCATACTGTCGATCTGGCTAGTATCAATACCAAGCTGTCCAACAGAATCCAGGGCGCCGGAAGAGAGCATCAGCTCTTTCATCTCATCGCCTTTGATGGAACCCGTATATTTATACGCGCTTGCACCGTTTACCTCATCTTTGCCTTCTGCCTGGAAGTTATAATCCCCTGTCAAATAAAGACTCATATCCGAGCTGAAATCATACTGATCAATATCATACACAGAGATCTCCTGTGACTGCCAGCCGCTGCCGTCATTCATATATGCCATACATGCATCATCTGTAGTCTCAACATAGAGACTCGTGGTCATACTTCCTGCTTCGCCGGCATCCACTGTTATATCCATACTCATCTGCAGCGGGTCATAGATGCAGCTCATATCCATCGTCGTGACACTTTCAATACTCTGCTCCTCACCATTGGCGCTGACCACCATATCCATCTCCATCACCGTTGATGCGTCAAGACTGGTAATGACCATCATATTCTCCTGAGCAGCCGCAAACGGATCTGCTTCCTCCTCTGCAGGTGCTTCTGCTTCCTCTGCAGCATCGCTCCCTGTTTCAGCATCTGTCTCCACACCAGCATCTCCTGATGTCTTGCTGTCTGTACTGCTGTTCCCGCATGCAGCCATTGACATAGACACTGCTGCTACCAGAATAAGTGCCAAAAGCCTGTTTCTCTTTTTCATAATTCTCTCTCCTTTTTCTTTTCTCAGGAAATATCCTCGCCAGTCCATAATAACATTTTAATTTATTTTGTCAATAGCGATTATCCTGTCAGCTTATGGCACACTGTCATTTACTCCTTCCTACTCCCAAACATTTTCATGGGCTCCTGACGAATGTTCATGGCAATCTCCGCTCCGGCGATCACAGTACCTGCCGCCAGGATCAGCAGCATGTTCTGAAATGCGTCCATGATCGGTGTCTCACTAGTGTCGTCACCTGCATCTTCCAGCATCGCATCCTTCACTGACATTCCCATACTATTGCCGTAAGCAGTATCATAATAGATGTCTCTTATACACAACTCCTAGCCCACTAGACTAAGGCGAAAATAGTATT
>CAMWMT010000023.1 GCA_947175375.1 uncultured Clostridiaceae bacterium
TTCTGCATGATTTTTTGACGAATGAAGATGGATACCTCTTGTTGACCAGAGTGCTGTTGCTGGCAGCTATCTGGTGCCTTGGTTGTTTGATGGCTCAGATGCTGCATGGGGGCCGGGAATTGCTTGGTGGTTATTTTTTGTTGTTTTTGCTGGTCGTCAATGCTAGTCTGTTCTTTGATTATTTTACTATTTGGGCAGCATTTTTCTGTAGTGTTGGCATGCTCCTTCTTCTACACCAGATGAAAAGGGATGCTGATCAGATACAGATTGTGACAGGTACCCTGTTTCTTGTATGCGGTTTTCTGTGGAGAATTGAATCTGCGCTTCTAATTCTTCCTTTTTTAGGATTACACCTGTTTATAGTCTGTATTTTTGACGCATCGGGAAAAGAGCAACGGATTAGTCATCTGAAAAAAGCGGGAAAGATTCTGTTCCCCTCGGTTCTGTTGGTTATTATCCTGTGTGGGATTGATTATAGTTACAAACACTCAGAAAAGTATGCAGACGGTGTTGCCTATAATAATGCTATAAGTACGATTATAGACTTTCCTATGAACGATTTCGAGGAAGTGGAAGAATTTCTGCAGGATGTTAGTCAAAATGACTATGCAGTCATACGGGGAGGGATTTATGCGGATACAGAGTACTTCAATACTGCGTATGCTTTAAAGATTGGAAATGCTGGGTCCAGACAGATGGATCCGTTGGCTCCAGAAGAGTTTATTAGAGCTAATCGGATTTTGTCAGAGATGGTGACAAGCTCTAAAAAGACGGTTTTTTATTATGTAGTTTTGGCAGTTCTACTGTTTCTAATTATTTTGTCAGATAGTAAGTGGTATTATCGTCTGGAAGCGGTTTTGGCTTGCCTGGGAGCTTATGTGATCCTGTTTTATTTTGCATTTCTTGGAAGGCTGCCACTCAGAGTCATTAACTCTGTGACCTATGGAGTCTATGGCATATTCCTGCTTTTGGTTTCTCAGATGGAGTGGAGGAAAAGGATAGAGTGGAAAAAATGGATTCAGAAAGGGCTGTTTGCATTGGTTTTTTGTGTACTTTGTCTGGATACTCTATCCTATCCATTTATTCCTCATCAGTCCATTTTGAAGGCAGGAACAGAAGCAGATGAGAGCAGATGGGAGAGTACCTATGAAGAAGGGGCACTCTATATCTGGGGGGGAAGCGAATATGTATTTCATCCAATGGAGGATTTCCGGGCTCAAGGGAAACTGATGACAGATCAGTTTATGGATCATAATGTATGTGCAGGATGCTGGACCTATGGACAGGTATATTTTAATAATTATCTGAAAAGGCTGGGAATACCCAATCCTGTTAGAGCACTTCTTGAGCGGGAAAAGACTTGGTATGTGGCTGATGATCCCTGTCTGTTACTTGTTTATTTGCAAGAACATTATGATGAAACAACGACAGTTCGTCAAGAGGGCGAACTTGACGGAGTTCCAGTATGGAGATTTGTAAAAGGGTAGCGAGGACAAAGGATGCGTTTTGAGATTTTGATATCGGCCATGATTTTTTTTGGCGGAACATTTCTTTCAGGATATTCAGTATGCCGGATACTGCGTGTGCAGAATCAGGGTCTGTTCAGTGCAATTGTGGCAGGAATCATATCATGGTGGGCTGTTATGGAATTGCTGCTGGTCCCGATGACCATGCAGCAGGCTGGTTTTCAGACTTTTGTACGTATGTACAGTGTTGTGATTATTTGCATGATGTTTACTGGAATGTGTTGTTGGAGAGAAATCTTGAGGGAGTGTAGGTCGTTGTGGCATGAAGGAAGGAGATATATGACGCCTGGTCATGTATTGGCGTTGCTCTTGATCTGTTATCAGCTTGTTTATATACATCATCATATGTATCTGGAGTGGGATGATACTTATTATGTCAATCTTGCTAATGAAGCGATTCTTTCTGATAAAATATACTGGATCTATCCAGAGACCGGGACATTAGCAGATTTTGACAAACGGTATGTTTTATCTTTGTGGCCAATCTTTTATGCGTGGCTCTCACGGCTGATCGGTATATCGCCGACAATCATGGCTCATACCATTATTCCGTGGCTGATGATTCCGCTGGCCTATATAGTTTATCATTTGATTAGTAAGATGTGTTTTCCTGGGGATTACTGGATGCAGGGAAGATTTTTAACTTTTGTAGTGTTGTTGCATCTGTTCATGAGTGGAGAACATACAACAGGAATCACATTTTTGAGTATTACGCCTTGGGTTGGGAAGGGAGTACTGGCCGCTGTTTGGATTCCATTGCTGTTTTATCTGATCTTGAGATGTGTAGATGACAGAGGAGTTGGAAATTGGATTTTTTTGGGCATTGCATGTACAGGAGGCTGTCTGTTGTCTTCAATGGGAATCATGCTTATACCGGTATTTGTGGGTATTTCTGTGTTGTGTGTGTCTATTGCAAAGAGAAGCCTAGGATATTTGCTGTATGGAATGTTGTCCTGCTTTCCGTGTATTTTACTTGGTATCTACTATATTTATCTGACACATTGAAGAAAGAGGTCTGTATGCAGGAGTTTATTAATATTGCAAAGGCAGATTTTACAGCAACATTTGCTGGTGCATGGATTTTCCCTGTATTGCTGTTTGGCACCGCGTGGATTTTGTGGAAAGAAAAGGATCCTGTTCAGAGAACTCTGACAGGTCTGTTGCCGCTGATTTTTTTGTTTTTATATTGGTGCCCTCTGACCGGAATCGTGTTTATGAAGATTCTTGGTGATAATGTATATTGGAGGCTTCTGTGGCTGATCCTTCTTGCAGTGACCATTCCCTATGCATTCTGTCTGCTTCTCGGGAAACTACAGGGAGTTATGAGAGAAGGAATATTTATCATGTTGGCGGCCGTGCTTGTACTGGGCGGCAGAAAGGTGCTTTCAGAGGAATGGTTTGAGCCGTCCATGAATGCATATAAGCTGCCGCAGTATGTATTGGATGTCTGCGAGCTGCTTCCAGGGAAGATACATGTGCTGGCCTCCAACAGGCTGACCCCGTATATGCGGATGTATGACCCGACGATCACACTGGAATATTCCAGAAACGCACTTGTTTTTAACGGAATGGAAGAAGTGTATGGACCAACTGCAAATTTGTACAAAGCAGTGCAGGAAGCAGAGATTGATATAGATATCGTTGGCCCACTGGCACAGAAACAGGGGTGTACTTTTTTGATCTTTTCTGCCAGCCGTACCTATAGAGGAGACTGGTCCGCTTATGAATACAAGAAATATGCGTCAACAGACGAATTTGTGATATTTGTGGATGAAAATTATGAGGAAGGACAGGACACCAGAAAATGGGAAGACTGAAAAGTTTAAAACCTTTTATAAAAATATATGTAATTCTAATTGTCGCATTTTTCCTGTCCATGACCCTGGTTTACTGTATTCCGGTCTCTTGGATCCAGGGAAATGTAGAGAAGTCGCTTGCGGTGATGGAGGCAGAAGGCGAAAGGCCCATGTATGCGTTTTACCGGCACAGTGCCATCGTGGATAATCATACAGACATGCTGATGTATGAAAGTCTGATTGCGAATCGGGATTATTATAATCCCATCCAAGCATCGGTCAGTATCAATCAGTATCCGAGATACTGGCATGGATATCAGGTGCTGCTGCGCCCGCTTACAATCGTATTTCAGGTGCAGGAGCTGCGTTATCTGGGGATGTTACTGTTTTATCTGTTGTTTTTCTGGAGTGCATGGTTGGTTGCAAAGGAGACAAGAACCATATGTGCAATGTTGTATGTATTGACGATTGCCAGCGGATATCTGGTCGCAGTCACGACATGCTTTCAGTATTTGACTACGTTTTATGTGTTGTTTGGGGCTTTGATTTTTTTGTTGTCCGGGTATGGCAGGAACAGGTCAGCAAATCTGTTACTGTATCTTTTTGTTGTGGGAATGTTGGAAAACTTTTTTGATTTTCTGACGTATCCGATTATTACCCTGGGGATTCCACTGATCCTGCTCTTGTGGCTTAAAGTGAGAGATGAGCAGACGGGATTTAGGGAGAATTTTTGGTTTATGTTCAATGGATCGGTCTGCTGGGGATTGGGGTACGCACTGACCTGGATCGCAAAATGGGGGATTACTGTGGTGGTTCTTGGGGTTCGGTATTTCTGGAGGACCATGAGTGTGGTTCAATATCGTTTGCAGGGAAGCGAAGAAGAGCCACTGGACCGGATCGGGACGATACGGAGGAATCTGAAAGCGTGGATGAATGTGCAGGATGAAGGAGTCATCTCATGGAGTAAGGTGGTTTTGGTGCTCATGATAATTGCACTGCTTCTGGCTATATGGAAGAAGTTAAAAGACTGGAAGACTATTTTTGCTTATCTGCCAATTTTGTTTGTGGCATCTTATCCATATATCTGGTATCTGGTCATGTCCAATCATTCGCAAATTCACTACTGGTATACGTATCGCGCACAGTTGGTAACTTTGTTTGGAATACTCATATTTATAGAAAGTATTTTGAAAAAAGATGGTTACGAGGATTAACTCATATAGTATAGAAGGAAAACGTCTGCAGATTTGGCTACTGCAGACGTTTTTGCCGAATGAGATCGATAACTTTCTGACCACCAATGAACTTGACCAGCTGTTTGATGTAAAAGACACATTCCCGCAGAAACCAGGAAAATGTTGGGTGAAATACATGAAGTTCTCGCTGCATTCGATGCTGCTCCCTGTGCGCAGCCAGTTTGTTTTTGTCAGAATATCCTGAGATCTCATAGATCGAGATAGGGATGGGGCGATAATCGAAAGTTTTCTCCTTAAGATGCATAGAAAGGAAAAAATGATGGTCAGCGCAGATCTTGTAACTTATGTCATAGGGTTGTTCTCGCAGAAGGGAACGTCTGATGAATGCTGATTGATGACAAAATGCCATTTCATGAGTGATATTCTCGAGTGGCAAGGCAGGATAAAGTTTTTGGTTTTTCTGATAGACACACAGAGTATCCCCATAGATTACAGAGCTGTTGCAAGGCTCTGAGAAGATCTGTTCCAGTATATGCGGACTGGCCAGCAGATCTCCGGCATTTAAAAAGAGAAGCCAGGTACCTTTTGCCATTTCCGTTCCCTTGTTCATGGCGTCATAGATTCCATGATCCGGTTCTGAGATATACTGAAATGAAATCTGCCTCTGGGCAAACCGTTCGGAAGACTGCTTTAAAAGTGATATTGTATCATCAGCTGATCCTCCGTCTATGACCAGATATTCAAACTGTGTCCAGGTCTGTTGAAGGACATTTTCCAGAGTTATATGAAGCTCGTTCCGGGCATTGTAGCAGACTGTGATGATGGATAATATGGGTGCTAGCATGATTTCTACTCCCTGTCTGAAAAATACTGTTTCTATTATAATTCTCCCATCCGGACAAGTAAAGGAGAAAAGAAATTTTTGCAGGTATGATGACAAGTGTATAAAAATAAAGTAAAATATAAAAATGATAGAGGATGCAGGAATGAGAAGATGAAGGATAAAAAAAGAGATGTTTTATGTGCTGTCGTATGTACAGCAGCTTATGTGATTGTACTGAGCAGGATTGTGCCATTCGTCTATGGGATTATTGACGACCGCTCCATGATGGAGATCGTTTCCGGACAATATCTTGGAGTTCCGGATGCACATACGATTTTTTTGGGTTATTGGTATTCGTTGTTTTTGTCATTTTTATACAGGATGATGCCCGGGGTGGACTGGTATGCGTTTGTCTATCTGCTACTTCAGGGGATGTGCATGAGTCTGATCCTGTATCGCGTCATTCATCAGGAGAGAGTGCTCCTGGGTAAGGTCATGGCTGTCATGCTCGTGCTTCTCTTTCTGATAGCAGGCGGGCAGGCGCTGGTACAACTTACTTTCACTACGACTGCGGCAGTTCTTGGGGTTACGATTGTTTTCTGGTATATGACTTCCGAAAACTTTGAGAAAAAAGATTTCATCCTGTTGTTCATCCTGTGCATTCTGACGCAGCAGGTCCGTGCGGATATTTTTTATATGGTTCTTCCGGTATGCGCGGTACTATGGATATTCTGTATGTTTCAGAAAAAAAACGATACATTCTGGCACAAACTGATACCAGCCGGTGTAGCCGGCGTGCTTTTTTTTGGATATATAGGAAATGTCATTGGTTATGGGAGTGAGGAATGGAATGCTTATCGATCCTATGATCAGAATCGTACTCTGGTATATGATTATCCGGCCTATACTTTGCCGATTTATGAAGGTGCAGAAGAGTTTTATGCCAGTGTCGGGATAGAGAAGAAAAGCCGGGCGCGGACCCTGATGAATTATAATTATACGGCGGATGACCAGATTACCCCTCGGTTTTTTCAGGAGTATGTGGAAGCACATGATCTGGCATATCCTCTTGCAGAGACGACTGCCGATCAAATGGTACAGAGTGTAAAAGAATATCTGAAGGGGGTGCTGTCCGGAAGATTTCATGCACAGCATGTACTGGCACTGGTTTTGTATGGTTTTCTGGCAGTCTGGTATCTGTACAGGAAAGAAAACGGTGATTTTTGCAGAGTTATGTGTATCGTCGGCGTGCAGGTATTCCTGTGGTGTTATCTGCTGTATGCAGGACGGATTCCGGAGCGTGTTATATACAGTATGAACCTGATGCAGATGGTGACGGCGCTCCTGCTTATTGCAGAAGCCCTGCGAAGATTCAGACTTTCAGAGAAAACATGTATCACAGGAACAGCGATCATCTGCGTGCTGTTGTGCATACCGGCATTGTTTCAGCTACAGCAGCTCAGACAGCAGAACCAGGAAATGTATCATAGAAATGAAGATATCGAAGGGCTGAAAGAATATTGTATAGAGCATTCGGAGAATTTTTATTTTAATGATGTGACTTCCATGGCTTTTACCACGTATAATGTACATTTGTGGAGAAAAGAACCATACCAGATGAATTATATGTCTCTTGGAGACTGGATGAGCTTCAGTCCCGTCTGGCAGAAAAAACTGGAACAGAATAGGATTGACAGTGTAAAAGAGGCTTTATATGAAAGTGAAAATGTATATCTGATCTGCAGCTTTGATAAGGGGCTGGAATATCTGGTATCTCTGTATGATAATGTAACATGTACAGAAACAGACAAAATCTCCGGATTTAAGATTTACAGGCTGCAATCCTTGTAAAAGAAGATAGAAAGTGATAGAATACTGAAAGATTATAGATAATGAGGGAATAAATGCCATGGATAAATTCGATCAGTACAAACGACTTCTACGCCTTGGTATCGCCGGTTTTGAGATATTAATCGAGACCGTTTTCTTTGGCTGTATCTGGTTCAACATCTATAATGGTATGATGGACCGCCCTTTTGAAAATAAGGGAAATCTGATGATGATCGGTTTTTATGCATTCTATCTGGCAGTTTTTATCTGTATGTATGGCGGGATGAAGTATGCATATTATCGAAAAGGACAGCTGATTTTATCTCAGATGCTTGGGACATTGATTGCCAATGCAGTCATTTATATACAGATTATCATGGTATTCCGAATGTTTCCGTTCCCAATCATGTGGCCGATGTTTATTATCAGTGGGGCAGATATCGTGGTCATTTTCCTGCTGAACCAGATCTCGGAACCTGTGTTTCGGAGACTGTTTCCACCCAGACGTCTGCTGTTGATCTGCGATCTGCAGTATAAGGACAATCTGATTCGTAAGATATCCGGCAGGAAGGATCTGTATGAGGTAGCCAGATGCGTTTCGGCAGGAGAACCATTGTATCGGTTAAAACAGGAGCTGCGGGATTGTGACGCGATGATGCTTTATGGTATCGAGGAGCAGAAACGCAACACCCTGATCAAATACTGCTATGAACGTTCGATACGTATCTATGTGGCGCCGGAGATCACAGATATCCTGCTTCGTGGTGCGGACAAGCAACATTCGTTCGATACCCCGTTTCTGCTGCTTCGAAATTATGGTTTGTCGTTTGAGCAGAGGATTATAAAGCGTATCATGGATGTTTTGATTTCAGGTATACTGCTGGTCATTGCTTCACCCATTATGCTGGTGACTGCACTGGCGATCCGGATGGAGGATCATGGCCCTGCTTTTTTTAAGCAGGAGCGCGTGACCATAGATGGTAAAAAGTTTTTCATTTATAAATTCCGGAGTATGATCGTAGATGCTGAAAAGAACGGAGCGCAGTTTTCCAGTAAACACGACAGTCGTATTACAAAAGTTGGAGGGTTTATCCGGGCAACAAGACTTGACGAGCTGCCGCAACTTTGGAACATATTAAAAGGCGATATGAGCATCGTAGGACCCCGTCCGGAGAGACAGCAGTATATCGAAGAATTCTGTCAGGAAACCCCTGAATTTATCTACCGTCTGAAAGTGAAGGCAGGACTTACCGGTTATGCGCAGATTTATGGCAAATATAATACGACTCCGCTGGACAAGCTGAAGCTGGATCTGATGTATATTGAGACATATTCAGTCTTTATGGATATCCGGCTGATATTTTTGACCTTGAAGATTATGTTTACAAAGGAAAGCACAGAGGGCGTGGAGGATGGACAAAACCATGCGTAGATTTTGGATCTTTAATCATTATGCGACAACTCCGAAGACGGGACCGATGCTCAGACATTACTGTTTTGCAGAATGTCTGCAGGAAAAAGGAATAGAGACTACGGTCTTTGCAGCCAATGAACTGCATCAGACCGGAGATACCGTGGATACACATGGGAAGCCTTATATTCGCATAGAAGAGGAAGGGGTTCCCTTTGTCTTTGTCCGGACAAGTAAATATCAGGGAAACGGGATTTCCCGGGTGAAAAATATGCTGTCCTTTTTCTTCGGGCTTCTGCGTATTGCAGGCGGCTATGCCAGAAAGTATGGGAAACCGGATGTGATTATGGGTTCCAGCGCCCATCCGCTGACGAGCATCGCCGGCATTCTGGTGGCGCGGAGATTTCATGTGCCTGCCATTGTAGAAGTGCGGGATTTGTGGCCGGAGGCGATTTTCTCTTTTGGAAAAGTCAGGATGGACAGTCTGATCGGGAAGCTGCTAAGTGCAGGAGAAAAGTGGATGTATGTTCACGCAGATGCCATTGTGTTCACGAAAGAAGGAGATATGGACCATATCAAAGAGATGGGATGGGACACAGAACATGGCGGAAAGATCGATCTGACGAAGTGTTATTATGTAAACAATGGTGTGAAGCTGAAGGATTATTATGAAAGCATTGAAAAAGATATTCTGCAGGATGAGGACCTTCAGTCGGACAGTTTCAAGGTTGTTTATACGGGAACCATACGCCCGGTTAACAATGTGGGAAATCTGCTGGATGCAGCTAAGCTTCTGAGAGCCCATAAAGATATCCGTTTTTTGATCTATGGGGGAGGAAACCAGTTGGAAGAGATGCAGAGAAGAGTTTGGGAGGAAAAATTGGACAACGTCTTTCTGAAAGGTTTTGTGGAAAAAAAGTATATTCCCTATATTCTGAGTCGTTCTTCTGTTAATATTCTGAATTATTCCCAGTCCCAGTATAACTGGTCCAGAGGCAACAGCTCCAACAAACTGTTTGAATATATGGCGAGCGGGAAGCCGATCATTTCAACCGTGAAGATGGGGTATTGTATTCTGGACCGGTATCAGTGCGGGCTTTCTCTGGAAGAATGTACACCACAGGCACTGGCGAAAGAGATTCTGAAGATTCATGATCTGCCGGAAAAGACCTATGCTCAGATGGCAGAAAATGCTAAAGAGGGAGCAAAGGATTTTGATTTCTCCGTATTGACAGAGAGGCTGTATCAGGTGATTAAAAGTGTGGAAAAAAATTGAGAACTATTACTGGACATTAAAATATCTGAAAAAAAGCCAGTTGCTTTATTTGCTGAAAAACCGGCTGGAGCGGGGAAAGAAAGCTGTGACAGAAGTGCAGGCGCCAAAGACCTGTCCGCTGGTTTTGTGGATGCGGGGTCTGGATGAAGATCCGGAATATCTGAAACGATTTGATGTGGAAGAAATCCTGGAGGGAAGCGTGACACTGCTTTATGAGAGTGGAAGGCCGGAAGGAGAGAACTGGGAGCATCCGGACCGTTCCCATCTGTGGAATTTTAACCTTCACTATCTGGAATTTCTGATTCCGCTGGCAGCAGCATATCGCAGGGAAAAAGACATCCGATATTATGACTGTTTTAAGGATTATTGTCTCCGCTGGATAGAGGATAACCGGGGAGGAAGCGGTGATGGATGGCATCCTTATACAATCTCTCTGCGGCTGACCAATTTCTGGATCTGTATGGACGGTTTCGGGGATATTCTGCAGAAGGATACAGAATTTCTGCAGAAGCTGAACAACAGTATGTATGCGCAGTATTTGCATCTCCAGAAGCGGATGGAGCGGCATCTGCTTGGTAATCACTATTTTGAAAATCTGAAGGCAGTGTTACTGGGGGCGAGATATTTTCAGGAGCCGAAAGTTTATCATAGAACTAAAAAGAGATTTACAGAACAGATCAAAGAACAGATCCTGCCGGACGGAGTGCATTATGAAAGGAGTATGATGTACCACAAGATTATTCTGGAGGATCTGATGCGGGTGGAGCGTGCGCTGAGGAGTCGGAATGGATCGCTGCAGAGAGCAGAGAAAAACACACATTTGTCCGGGCTTGGGAAGGTCATGCAGAGGATGGCAGACGCGGCATATTCCTTGGAAAAAGGTATGGGACATACTCCTATGTTTAATGATGTAGGAGATAATGTGGCGAGACCGCTTGCCGGCATTCTGGAAGCATTGGAAGAAGAATTTCATATCCGGCCAAAGGAACGGCGTGCATTCCCTCGGTCGGGGTATTATGTGCTTCAGAATGAGGAACTGAAGGTCATATTTGATGCCGGGGAGATTGCTCCGGTATACATGCCCGGACATGCACATTGCGATGGGCTCAGTTTTGAACTTTCCTGGAAGGGTGAGCCTCTTTTTGTCAATTCCGGAACCGGACAGTATCAAGGACCGCTTCGTGCGTATTTTCGGAGCACAGCCGCACACAATACAGTTGTAATCAATGGAGAGGAACAGTCTGTATGTTGGGGCGAACACCGGGTTGGAAACAGAATATCAGAAGTATCTGCAGCTTGCGAAGGGCGGTGGGTGGAAGGCAGCCTGACGACCTGTACAGGGAGACGGCAGACCCGAAGGATCGGACTGGAAGACAAGGCTGTGGTAATTAAAGACCAGGTAAAGGGCAGTGCAGCAGGATATCTGCATCTGGCGTTAGAATATGAGTATATGCTGTTAGAAGACTATATTTTGGTTCAAGATAGGTCGGGAAAAAAGATCTGCGAAATTCATGTCATGCCGGAGGATACCGTTCAGATATATAAAGATGGGATTCTTTGCTCTTACGCACCGGAATTTGGAAATACAGAGCAGATCTCCGTGCTGGAGATCCTGTGGAATGGTGACCGAACAGAACATGAGATACGAATACAGTTTTTGTGTTAGAAAACGTTTCGTAAATTTGGAGGAGAACATATGATCAACGTAGTAGGACTTGGATATATCGGTCTGCCAACTGCACTGATGTTCGCAGCGCATGGAGTGGAAGTGGTCGGGACAGACTATAATAAAAGACTTGTGGATACATTGAATGCAGGAAAGACTACCTTTGAGGAGGACGGCCTGGATGAATTGTTTCAAAGGGCTGTGTCACAGGGAATCCGTTTTTCTCATGAATATCAGAGTACGGATCTGTATATCGTAGCAGTTCCCACACCTTATGATAAGACAAGCAAAAAAGTAGATGCGAGTTTTGTGGAAAAAGCGGTGGAGAATGTGATGGAAGTATGCCCCAAAGGGGCAACGATCGTTGTGGAGTCCACCGTGTCCCCCGGAACCATCGACAAGCATGTCCGTCCGTTAATAGAAGCAAAGGGTTTTGTGATCGGAGAGGATATTCATCTGGCGCATGCCCCGGAACGCATTATTCCAGGCAACATGGTCTATGAACTGAAGCATAATTCCCGTACTATCGGTGCTGACAATCAGGAGATTGGTGAAAAGGTCAAAGCGCTGTACAGCTCCTTCTGTGAGGGTGAGATCGTCGTAACAGATATTCGGACTGCGGAAATGACGAAAGTAGTGGAAAATACATTCCGCGACATCAATATCGCTTTTGCCAATGAATTGGCGAAGATCTGCCGGTCGGACAATATGGATGTCTATGAGATTATTCGGATTGCCAACAAGCATCCGCGTGTCAACATCCTGTCACCGGGACCGGGCGTGGGAGGACACTGTATCTCTGTGGATCCATGGTTTCTGGTAGGGGATTATCCGGGATTGGCGAATATCATTCTGTCCGCCCGTAAGATCAATGACTCCATGCCGGATTTTGTACTGGAGCGGATTCATGATATCATGAAAGAAAATCAGATGACCGATGTAGGTAAAGTAGGACTATACGGTCTGACTTATAAGGAAAATGTGGATGATATGAGGGAAAGTCCGACCTTGCAGATGTTAGAGAGCATGGAGAGGCATCTGTGCGGCGGACAGATCAAGGTGTATGATCCGTATGTGGCTCAGGATGTGGTTGCCAATCAGTATCATGATCTGGATGCATTTCTTCAGGATGTGGACATGGTAGTGCTCCTGGTAGGTCATGATGAGATCAGGGACAATATGGAAAAACTGCAGAACAAGATCATTCTGGACACGAGACACATTTGTTTTCTGGAAGGAACCTATCGTTTATAGGATAATAAGGAGATTACTGAACTATGAAACAGTTGTTTTTAAATGTAAAAGACGGCAGTACGAAGCTGATCGATCAGCCAATACCGACCGTAAAGGAAAATATGGCGCTTGTGGAAAGTCTGTATACGATTGTCAGTGCGGGGACAGAGAGAGGACTTGCCTCCTTTGGAGGGAAGAATCTGATCCAGAAGGCCATTGAGCGCCCGGATCAGGTGAAAAAGGTACTGGAGAAGTTGTCTACGGATGGCATTGTGACGACTATGGAGAGTGCTTTTAACAAGCTGGCAGAGCCTATGCCCATGGGATATTCCGGTGTGGGCCGCGTCATATCCTGCGGAAAAGGTGTGACAGAAGTGCAGGCAGGAGATCTAGTGGCAATGGTCGGGACAGCTTATCACTGTGAGATCAACCGGGTCAGCCGCACCATGCTCACAAAGGTCCCAGAAGAGCTGACAGACTATCGACAGGCAGCTTTTTGCGCTCTGGGCGGAATTGCTCTGGAGGGGATCCATCAGGCAGAAGTAGTTCCGGGAGAAACTGTGGCAGTTATCGGCATGGGACTTGTGGGACATATTGTCAGCCGGATTCTGGATGCTTATGGCTGTGATGTGATTGGATATGATGTGGTAGACAAGAGTCTGCCTGGGACTAGACTGAAAGCATTTATTAATTCCAATGACGATTATGCAGCAGATACCAGCAAAGCACTGACCCGCGGCCGGGGAGTTGACAAGGTTATCATTACGGCAGCTACGGACAGCAACGCTCCGATGGATCTGGCTGCCGCGATTACAAGAGACCGCGGAATTATCTGTATGATCGGTGTGACTCAGATGAATATTGACAGACGTCCGTACTATGAGAGAGAGCTTTCCTTCCGGATTGCGCGTTCTTATGGCGCAGGACGTTATGATACGACTTATGAAGAGCTGGGAATTGATTATCCCATCGGCTATGTACGGTTTACCGAAGGCCGTAACATTGAAGAATTCGTTCGTCTGCTGGCTCAGAAACGGGTGGATGTATCGGATCTGATCACTCATGAGATTCCGTTTGAACAGGCAGCAAAGGCCTATGAGATGATCACGAAAAATCCGGATCATGAGCGTTATATCGGTGTGCTTCTCAAATACAGCGAGAATGAAGAAAAATGGAAGAATACCATCAGAAATACAAAAACCAGAAAGAGTGTGTCAGGAAAAAAGATCCGCCTGGGACTGATCGGAGCAGGGAATTTTGTACGCAGCACTATGCTTCCTGCCATGAAAGAGACCGGGAAATATGAATTCCGAGGCCTTGCCACGACCGGAGGTGTCGGGGGAGCTCAGGCCAATGACGGAACGCCGTTTGCTTATACGACGAACAATTATAAGAAACTGCTGGCAGATCCGGAGATTGACCTGATCGCAGTATCCACAAGGCATAACAGCCATGCAAAATTTGTGACGGAGGCATTGAATGCAGGAAAGAGTGTCTACTGTGAGAAGCCTCTCTGTTTGACACTGGAAGAACTGGAACAGATTAAAGTCGCTTATGAGACTTCGGATGGAGAACTATTCTGCGGACTGAACCGGAGGCATGCACCGCTGATTGGACAGATTAAAAAGGAACTAAAGACCGATCAGATTCCGGCGGTCTATGATTTTATCGCGAATGCAGGTTATATCCCCAGGGACCACTGGGTTCACGACGAGGCTGCAGGGGGCGGAAGGATTCTTGGAGAGGCGTGCCATTTTGTAGATCTGATTCAGTATCTGGATGGCAGTGAACTGACTTCCCTGCAGGTTACAGCGGCAGAGAACGCTGCTTATCCGATGAATGATAATGTCCTGATCACCCTGAGATTTGCTTC
>CAMWMT010000024.1 GCA_947175375.1 uncultured Clostridiaceae bacterium
ATTCCGAAGTCTGCTGGCATGGCAAAATTCATGAACAATAACGTAGCTGGTATCCATGTTCCGCAGGAGATGATCGATGAGCTCGCTGCAGACAAGGAAAAGACCAAAGCAGGCATCACCGGCGTGGAGATCGCTGCACGTGTCATCAAAGAATGTAAGCCGTACTGCCAGGGCGTACATATCATGGCTCTTGGATGGGAGTCCAAGGTACCGGCTCTTCTGAAAGAGGCTGGAATTTAATCATTTTGTATATCAAGTGGCCGAAAGCTGTCCTGTGCTTTCGGCTGCTTTTAAATTTTTTCCATTTATTTGTAGAAAATAAACAGAAATCCACTTGCTAAATATCCCCCCATGGGGTATAATGCTACTAAACAATGTCAAAAAAATAACATAGCTATCATTTTGGCGTGTTTTTTTCTTGAAAAGGAGGGAAACCGATGCATTTAACCAATGAAGAGCATACGCACTGTGGATGCGGCTGCGGCGGGCATGAGCACACCCACGAGCATACACATGGTGATACGACTCATACGCATGCGCACAGTCATGAAGCCGGTCATGAGCATGATCACGATCATGATCACTGCGGTGGATGCGACGGCCATACCCATGGCCCCTGCGGACATGATCATGGAGATCATCCGAAGGATGAGGATACGGCAGTGCTGGCATATATGCTGGACCACAATAAGCACCATGCACAGGAGCTTGCTGTCATTGCAAAGCACTTGAGAGAGCAGGGCAAGGAGGAAGCTGCCGCTCAGATCGAGAAAGGCGTGGAGGACTTTGAAAAAGGCAATATGAGGCTGTCCATCGCGCTTTCACTGGTGTAACCGTCAGTAAGGAACTTTTTTGAGTCAGGAGGTATGGACCGATGTGTCTTGCAACAGTATATGGTAAAAAAAAGGAGAGCGAAAGCATCCTGATCAAAAATGCAAGCCGTCTTGATGTGGAGGGGAATGTAATCCGGATCCGTGACATCATGGGCGGAGAGATTACGGTGGAAGGGACCATCTCCATGGTGGACCTTGCGAATTCAGTTGTGAAAATCAACTGTATAGACGAATAAGCTTAAAATGCGATCTTAACAGAATGGAGGTGCATAGGGTCAATATTTTTTTCGCGGCGGCTGCGTAGTGCCGCACAGACTCTGCAGGATTATTTTCCGGAACTGTATCTTTCGACCGCCCGTTCGACAGGGAGCCATTCACTGTGGATGTGGCTGGAAAGAGCGATTCGTCGGAGATCATTGACAGATCCGGAACAGGCACTCCTGTATAGTTGAAAGATTTTAGAATGTAGGAGATGATGATATGCCGCAAACAATAGCAGTGGCAGGTAAGGGTGGTGTGGGCAAGACCACATTGACCGGTATGCTGATCCAGTATCTGGCAGCACAGAAAAAAGGACCGATTCTGGCGGTTGACGCAGACGCGAATTCCAATCTGAATGAAGTGCTCGGCGTAGAAGTGGATATGACCTTGGGGGATATCCGCGAGGAGATCGCCAAAGCAGAGATGGCATCAGTAAGCCCGATTCCGGCAGGTATGTCCAAGCAGGATTATGCAGAATTCAAGTTTGATTCTTCCCTGGTGGAGGAAGACGATTATGATCTGCTGGTCATGGGACATACACAGGGAAAAGGCTGTTACTGTTTTGTCAACGGTCTGTTGTCAGCTCAGGTTGCCAGACGTGCACAGCACTACAATTATGTTGTCGTAGACAACGAGGCAGGTATGGAACATATCAGCCGTGGGATCCTTCCCAACGTAGATGTTGTGATCCTGGTGAGCGACTGTTCCCGCAGAGGAGTCCAGGCCGTGGGCAGGATCGCCCGGCTGATTCCGGAATGCGGACTGAAGCCGAAGAAAGTCGGCTTGATCGTGAACCGTGCACCTGGGGGTGTCCTGAATGAAGGCGTTCAGGAAGAGGTTCAGAAACAGGAACTGACGCTTCTTGGGGTAGTGCCCCAGGATGATGGTGTATATGAGTTTGACAGTGCCGGTACTCCGACGACTGAGCTGCCGTCAGACAATCCTGTAAAACAGGCATTATACAAGATTATTGACAGTCTGGAATTATAATCCAGGACTGCAAAAAAGGAGATTTATATGGGAGACTTTAAATTAACAACAGTTGA
Organism: uncultured Clostridiaceae bacterium; assembly: GCA_947175375.1. Taxonomy (GTDB): domain Bacteria; phylum Bacillota; class Clostridia; order Lachnospirales; family Lachnospiraceae; genus Hominiventricola. The sequence goes on from CAMWMT010000024.1 coordinate 2,141, forward strand.
AGAGTTCGAAGCCGCTACTAACAGACTGCTGGAAACCGGCGCAAAGGTAGGCGCTGATGCATGGCAGCTCCGCGTGAAGAACCAGACACCACATTGTAAATTCGGTGAGCAGGGTATCTGCTGCCGTATCTGTGCTATGGGACCGTGCCGTATTACTCCGAAGGCTCCGAGAGGAATCTGTGGATGTGACGCTCATGGTATCGTAGGACGTAACTATCTGAAATTTACTGCAGGCGGAGCAGCTACTCACTCCGATCACGGCCGTGAGATCTGCCATACCCTGTATGCATCTGCTCCCGATGGAGCTTATAAAGTAAAAGATCCTGAGAAGCTCATCCGCATCGCAAAAGAGTGGGGCGTTGAGACCGAAGGAAAAGATATCTATGATCTGGCTCATGAAATCGCTGAGATGGCACTTCTTGAGTATGGTAAGCCATTTGGTTTCTCCCGCTGGCTGGCACGTGCTCCGAAGCACACGCAGGAAATCTGGGAGAAAGAGGAAATTGCTCCGAGAGCAATCGACCGTGAGGTGTCCTGTTCTCTGCATATGAGCCACATGGGATGTTCTTCCAAACCGGAAGCTCTGGTTCGTCAGTCCCTGCGTGCAGGCCTTTGCGATGGCTGGGGCGGTTCCATGTGCGGTACGGAGTTCTCCGATGTCCTCTTTGGTACTCCGAAACCAATCGAGACCGAGGCAAACCTTGGCGTTATGAAAGCTGAAAACGTAAATATCGTTGTTCATGGCCATGACCCGTCACTTTCCGAGATGATCTGTGAGTATGCAGACGATCCGGAACTGATCGCTTATGCAAAATCTCTTGGTGCGAAAGGCATCACCGTATCTGGTGTCTGCTGTACTTCCAACGAGGTTGCTATGCGTCGTGGTATTCCGATGGCAGGTAACTTCCTGCAGCAGGAGAACGTAGTCCTGACTGGTGCCTGTGAAGCAATCGTTGTAGACGTACAGTGTATCTTCCCGGCACTTGGACCTCTGAGTAAATGCTTCCATACCAAATTCATCACGACTTCTGCAATCGCTCAGATGCCGGAATCCGAGTATATCCACTTTACGGTAGGAACCGCAGCAGAAAAAGCAAAACAGATCGTGAAGCTGGCATGTGACAACTTCCAGAACAGAAAACCGGAACTGGTACATATCCCGGATATCAAGCAGAAAGCAACAGTTGGTTACTCTGTAGAAGCTATCGTAAAAGTGCTTGACGGCGTTACCAATTCCCAGGTAGACGAACTTGGAACGACCAAACCTCTGCTTGAGTGTGTTACTTCTGGTGTTATCCGTGGTGCAGTTGCTATGGTTGGATGTAACAACCCGAAGATCCGCCCGGACGTTGCTCATATCGAGCTGATGAAGAAGCTGATCGCAAACGATATCATTATCGTAGCATCCGGCTGTTCCGCTCAGGCAGCGGCAAAAGCTGGTCTTATGGATAAGAGAGCGAAAGATCTCTGTGGCGCAGGTCTGAAGCGTGTATGTGAGCTGGCAGACATTCCGCCTGTATTACATATGGGTTCCTGCGTGGATATCAGCCGTATGATGATCCTGGTAGCAGAACTTGCAAAAGATTCTGGATTGAAGATCTCCCAGCTTCCGGTTGTAGGATGTGCTCCTGAGTGGATGTCTGAGAAGGCAGTTTCCATCGGTAACTACGTAGTTGCTACCGGTATCGACACCTTCCTTGGCGTAGACCCGTATGTAAGTGGTTCCACTGAGATGCAGGCACTTCTGACCAGCGGCGTTCGTGACTGGGTAGAGGCTGCTTATACCGTAGAGACCGATATCGAGAAGCTCGTGGATGCGATGATCGACAGGATCGAAGAGAAGAGAGCAGCAATCGGTATCTAATATCTGGATATTCTGATATTTTGAAGAGTAAATTTTTAACCGGAGGGCAAGACATTGAAGATAGCAATTACCGGAAAGGGCGGAGTCGGAAAGACCACCTTTGCAGCAACGCTTGCACGATTATATGCAGAGGAGGGACGGACGGTTCTCGCCGCAGATGTAGACCCGGATGCCAATCTGGGGCTGGCGCTTGGATTTCCGGAGGAAGTGCTGGATTCCATCATTCCCATCAGTAAGATGCGGAAGTTGGTGGAAGAGCGTACCGGAGCCGGTGCGGATAATCAGTTCTATACGCTGAATCCGAAGGTAAGTGATATTCCGGATACGTACAGTAAGACCTGTAACGGAGTGAAGCTTCTCCTGCTGGGTACTGTAGAGACAGGTGGAGGCGGGTGCGTCTGTCCGGAGCATGTGATGCTGCGGCGGATCATCAACCATCTGATACTCAGAAGCAATGACGTGGTGATTATGGATATGGAAGCCGGACTGGAACATCTGGGACGGGGAACCTGTGAATCCATGGAGCAGTTCGTTGTTGTGATCGAACCGGGAGCGAGAAGCGTGCAGACGTACAAGAATGTCAAGCGTCTTGCCGACGATCTTGGAATCCGGCAGGTACGGGTAGTTGCTAATAAAGTACGAGGTACGGAAGATGAAGAATTCATTCGTTCTAAGATTCCGGCAGAAGATTTACTTGGATTTATCCATTATAACACGGAAGTGATAGATGCGGACCGCCAGGGGAAATCTCCCTATGATTTCAGCGAATCCGCAACAGAGGAGATTCGGAAGATAAAGAATATCCTCGATCAATCAAACTGATTTTAAATTTGGAGGTATAATACCGTGACATTATTTGATAGAGTATTCGGCGGAAACGACGCAGTCTATGGTCTGACTGAGGCTGCAATCGACAAAGCCATCGCAGAGCATGGTGCTGACAAGGCAGTAGCTTTCCCGCATACGGCATACAGCCTGCCCTGTTACTATGCGGTAACCGGAACAAAAGTTGCTAACCTGGGCGAGTTAAAGACAGCTCTCGGCGTAGTCAAGACTCTGATGACCAGAGAAAAGAGACTCAATGACGCATTCATGAGCGGTGTTGCAACAGCTCTTTGCGCAGAGTTTATCGAAGTATTAAAGTATATTGATGGAGCAACCCCATATGAAGAGCCGCTGTACGGACATCTGGCAGACGCTACGATCCGTGAGCTGGGCGTACCGCTGGTAACCGGCGATATCCCGGGCGTGGCAGTTATCCTTGGAAGCGCTCCGACGAAAGAAGACGCAGTTGCACTTGTTAAGAGCTATCAGGCACAGGGTATCCTGGTAACACTGGTAGGCGGCGTAATCGATCAGTGCGTAGAGGCTGGTCTGAACATGGGCTATGCAGTACGTATCGTACCGCTTGGCAAAGATGTGACCGCTGTGATCCATGTAGTATCTGTTGCACTTCGTGCAGCTCTGATCTTTGGTAACGTAACACCTGGTGATGCTGCGAACCTGATGAAGTACACCTTCGAGCGTGTACCGGCATTCGTTAACGCATTCAAACCGCTGGATGATGTGATCGTTGCATGCGGCGCAGGCGCAATCGCACTTGGTTTCCCGGTTGTCACCAACGAGACCGAGAATATCTTCCGCGTACCGAAGAGCCTGATCGTTCAGGAAGACGTAGACAAATTCAACGCTACTTCTCTCGAAGCGCGTGATATCAAGATCAAGATCACGAAGATCGACATCCCGGTATCCTTCGCATCCGCATTTGAGGGCGAGATCATCCGTAAGGGTGACATGCAGGTAGAGTTCGACGGCTCCAGAAAAGACTGCTTCGAGCTGGTACAGACCAAAGAGCTGACCGCAGTAGAAGATCACAAGTTTACTCTGATCGGAAAAGACTTCGACGAGTTTGAGGTTGGAAGCAAGAACGCGATCTCCTATATCGTTGACGTAGCAGGAAAGAATATGCAGTCCGACTTCGAGCCGGTATTCGAGCGTAAATTCCACAGCTATCTGAACTGTATCGAAGGTATGATGCACACCGGACAGCGTGATATGATCCGTATCCGTATCAGCAAAGCTACCTTTGAGGCTGGATTCCGTGCGAAAGACCTTGCAGAAGTTCTGTACGCAAACATCAAGAATGAATTCGACGCTGTTGTAGATAAATGTGCAGTGACCATCATCACGGATGATGCAGAGTGTACGAAACTCCGCCATGAGCTGGCAATCCCGGCTTATGACCGCCGTGACGAGCGTCTGACGACTCTGACCGACGAGGCAGTTCCGGTATACTACAGCTGTATCATGTGCCAGGCATTCTCCCCGAGCCACGTATGTGTGGTAACACCGGAGAGACTTGGACTTTGCGGTGCCGTATCATGGCTGGATGCGAAAGCAACCAACGAGCTGGATCCGCAGGGACCGTGCCAGGTGATCACGAAAGAAAGAGTGATCGACGAGAACCTTGGACGTTACGAGGATGTTGATGAAGCAGTTGCAAAATTCTCCCAGGGCGCTCTGGAGCATGTTACCCTGTACTCCATCATGGAAGATCCGATGACTTCCTGTGGATGCTTCGAGTGTATCTGTGGTATTGAGCCGTGCTCCAACGGTGTGGCAATCACCAACCGTGAGTACGCAGGCATGACTCCTCTTGGAATGACCTTTGGTGAGCTGGCTTCCATGACCGGCGGCGGTGTGCAGACACCTGGCTTCATGGGCCACGGCAAACACTTCATCGCTTCCAAGAAGTTCATGAAGGCTGAAGGCGGCTTCGAGCGTATCGTATGGATGCCGAAGGATCTGAAAGAGACTGTGGCAGACAGACTGAACAAGGCAGCAAAAGAAGTCTATGATATTGACAACTTCACAGATATGATCGGTGACGAGACCATCGCAACTGATCCGGAGACATTGCTTGAGTTCCTGACCGAGAAAGGACATCCGGCACTTGGCCTGGATCCGCTCATGTAATTATCCGGGGAACTGCAGGGCAGAAGGTGCTGCAGTGACCGATTGAACATCAGGGCGCCCTGCATATTGCAGGGATGCCCTTTTGGAATACATAAATGCTTTTCTTGCAGGGGCATTTATGATATAATACCATTGTCTGGCAGTGTTGGACAGACATTGACCGGGCAGACTTTACATATTTAAGGAGGATATTACCAATGCCATTCAATGGAAAATCAGGAAAATTTAATGCTTCCATAGGCGCAGTTGAAGTTGGCTGTGGCGAGAAAGCGATGAAGATCGGCGGCGAGAACGTATTACCGTTCTATACGTTTGATGCTCCGATCGAGAATGCACCCAAGGTTGGTGTCATGATCACAGACCTCGGCCTTGACAATGAGCCGGAGAGCGTGAAAGCATATTATGAAGGCTGCACCACCATGGCTGATATCGCGAAGAAAGCAGCAGAGATGCCGGGAGCAGATTTCGTATGCCTGAAGCTTGAGGGCGCAGACCCCAACGGCCAGGATAAGTCCGTAGAAGACTGTATGGCAGTCGTAAAAGAAGTCGTTGACGCCATCGACGTACCTCTGGTGATTGCCGGATGTAAGAACGTATCGAAGGATGCAGAACTTCTGACCAAAGCATCTGAAGTTGCACAGGGTAAGAATGTAATCATCCTTGCAGCAAAAGAAGAAGATTACAAGGGTATCGGTGCGGCTGCAGGTCTTGCTTACAACCAGAAGGTTGGCGCAGAGTCCGCAGTAGATATCAACCTTGCAAAACAGCTTAATGTATTGATCTCCCAGCTGGGTGTAGCTCCGGCCAACATCGTTATGAATGTTGGTACTGCTGCAGTAGGCTATGGTTTTGAATACGTAGTATCCACCATGGATCGTATCAAAGCTGCAGCTCTGTCCCAGGATGACAAACAGTTACAGATGCCGATCATCACTCCTGTTGCAGACGAGGCATGGAATGTCAAAGAGGCTATGGCTTCTGAAGAGGATATGCCGGAGTGGGGCAACCAGGAAGCCCGCGGCGTAGGCATGGAAGTATCCACGGCTGCTTCCGTACTGGCATCCGGTTCCAACGCAGTCATTTTGAAACATCCGACTTCCGTTGCAACCATCTCTAAAATGATCAAAGAACTGATGTAATCGCGGGAAGGAGGAAAATACAATGGCATTAAAAGGTTTAGACATTTTTAAATTAACACCAAAAACAAACTGTAAAGAGTGCGGAAGCCCGACCTGTATGGCTTTCTCCATGAAAGTGGCACAGGGTGCGGTTGATATTGCAAAGTGTCCGCATATGTCCGCAGAAGCTCTGGCAACTCTGTCTGAGGCGACAGCTCCGCCTATGAAGACAATCAAGGTTGGTACCGGTGATGCAGAGTATACACTTGGCGGCGAGACCGTACTGGCAAGACATGAGAAAACTTTCGTGAGCAAGACAAGATTCGCAGTCCGCGTAACTCCGGATATGGATATCGATGCTGCACTTGCTGAGGCGAACAAGGTTGATTATGACCGTATCGGCGAGAGAATGCATGCGGAGATGGTCTATGTGGAGTGCAACGGTGATTCCGCAGCATTCGTGGAAGCAGTGAAGAAAGTGACCGGAAAAGGTAAGACGATCGTTCTGGCATGTAAAGATGCAGATACCGTGAAGGCAGCTCTCGATGTATGCAAGGCTGAAAAGCCGATCGTAAACGGCGCTGACGCTTCCAACTATGAGAAGATGGTTGAGATCGCAAAAGAAGCAGGCGTTGTCCTTGGAGTATCCGGTGCAGATATCAACGAACTGTATGATACGACTGCAGCGATCGAGAAACTTGGCTACAAAGATCTGGTACTGGATACCACAGGCGCAACCGTGAAAGAGACCTTTGCTACCACTGTACAGATCAGACGCGCATGTCTGGCAAAAACACCTGACAGAACCTGCGGTTATCCTTCCATCGTGAACCTGTCCAAACTCGTTCCGGATGATGAGCCGATGCAGATCGCGCTTGCTTCCTTATTCGTATTAAAATATGGTTCCATCGTTGTTATGGATACCATGAACTATGCAAGAGCTCTTCCGCTGTATGGCTTAAGACAGAACGTTTATACTGACCCGCAGAAGCCGATGAAGGTAGAGCCGGGCATCTATGCACTGAATGGCGGAGATGAGAACTCTGTTGTTCTGACGACCGTTGACTTTGCGCTTACCTACTTCGTAGTATCCGGTGAGCTGGAGCGTTCCGGTGTACCGTGTAATCTGGTTATCAGCGATGCAGGCGGACTTTCCGTTCTGACCGCATGGGCTGCTGGTAAGCTGTCTTCTGCTTCCGTAGCGAAGTTCATCAAGGAAGAAGTTGAGCCGAAGATCAAGTGCAGAAAACTGATCATTCCTGGTAAAGTAGCTGTCCTGAAGGGTGATATCGAAGCAAAACTCGAAGGATGGCAGGTAATCGTTGCTCCGAACGAGGCAGTTCAGCTTGTGAAATTCCTGAAAGACCTGCAGGCAAGCGGCGAGATTTAAAGAAAATGATGATCACCGGACTGCCGTCTTGTGCAGCCCGGTGACACAAAAAGAAAAAGGAGAATATGTAGTATGGGAAAATTCGTAGTAATTGGGGAAAGATTATCCGCAACGGCTCCATCTGTTAACAAGGCTTTTGCAGCAAGAGATCCGCAGCCGATCATTCAGCGCGCAAAACAGCAGCTTGATGCAGGTGCTGTCTATCTGGATGTCAATATCGGACCAGCTGAGAATGATGGACCAGAACTGATGAAATGGGCAGTTCAGCTTCTTCAGAGCGAGTTTGACAATGTACCGTTGGCTCTTGATACAGCAAATAAAGCTGCGATCGAAGCAGGTATTTCGGTTTACAATCGTTCCAAAGGAAAACCGATCGTTAACTCTGCAGACGCAGCAGGAAGAATCGAATACATCGACCTTGCAGCAGCTAACGATGCAATCGTTATCGCACTTTGCAACGGCGAAGGTATCGCAGCAAACAACGACGAGCGTATGATGTACTGCCAGACCATGCTGGAGAGAGGCCTGGAGCATGGCATGGAGCCGACCGATCTGTGGTTTGACCCGTTATTCCTTGTTATCAAGGGTATGCAGGATAAGCAGATGCAGATTCTTGAGTGCATTAAGATGCTTTCCGATATGGAACTGAACTCCACCGGCGGACTTTCCAACAATTCCAACGGTATGCCGAAGCATATCCGTCCGATCATGGATTCCGCTATGGTTGCTATGGCTATGATGTGCGGTCTGACTTCCGCAATCGTAAACCCGAACGACCTGCGTCTTATGGAGACCATCAAGTCCTGCGATATCATCAAGGACAATACCCTGTATGCAGATTCCTATCTGGAGATCTAATACATATCGTACAGAATTATCAGACAAATACTGCCGGCATTTCTATTATGCTGGCAGTATTTGTAATACCTAAAATAATGTATATCTGGCGTTTGAAAATTGATAGAAAAATATGATAAACGGCATATAGGCCAGTGCTCTGCGTGGGCAGAATTAAGTGCTGTTTATATATAAGGAGCGTGTGTTGCAATGAAAAAGAGCTGGTCTTTTACGGATGTGAATGGACAGGAGCATAAGATCGAATATAAAACCGGTTTCAGCATGAAGCTGATTGTAGATGGAACCACCCACAAACTGAAATCTCAGAATAAATTTGTCAATGTGATCGACTATTATGTCCGTATTAACGGAACAGGTATGAATCTGGTTGCGATCGGAAATAAAGTGGATCTGGCCATTGATGGTGTCTTTGTTGGAAGCGGGGAGCAATATGTGCCGGTTCAGGTAAATACTCCTGCATGGATATGGGTTCTCGTAGGTGTCAGTGTCCTTGTAGGTTTTTTGATGAATGGCGTACTGGGTATGGCAATTGCCGCTGCATTTGCTACACTGTATATTAATGCTGCCCTTGCGAAACAGTGGGGAAAAGTGATCGCATCATTTGTGGGCTGGATTGTTGTCCAGGCTTTACTGATCTTTCTGGTAAGCGCATTATTGTCCATCTAGCTGGAGGAGATGTTGTATGGATTATAATTATAATGGTCCTGAATGGCAACAGGATAATCATGGGAACCCTGAAAGGTCTCCTTATCCTCCGCAATACCAGCAGCCGGATTCCCAGGTCGTGCTGCGTGAAGTGACACAGCGAAATGAAAATAAATTTGCGGTCACTACACTGGTGCTGGGGATCGTCGCTCTTCTTTTCTTCTGGTTTCCGATCCTATCATTTATTCTTGGCGTGATCGGAATGATCATGGCGATCATCAGCCTGATAAAAGAAGAGCACAGAGTGATGGCGATCGTTGGGCTGATATTATCTATGATCGGTCTTGCTCTGTCATCCCTGATGACTCTGGGGTACATCGTTGAGTATCTCACATATTACGGGTAGAGAGGAATAAACTTATGCCAAATGTAACATTCAGATTTGAAGACGGAACCGCAACGGTCGTTGCGGTAACAGCCGGAGAGAACCTGTTGGAGGTGGCGCGTAAAGCGAATGTAGCCATTGATGCACCTTGTTCAGGCAACGGTTCTTGCGGAAAATGTAAAGTAAAATATATCGGTGGCGAACTGGATACGAAAAAAACGAGGCATATAACGGAGGATGCATTTGCGGAAGGATGGAGGCTGTCCTGCGTCAGTACCATTACAGGAGACGTGGAAGTGCTGGTGCCGGATATCGCATCTGCGTATAAGAGCAGAATGAAAGTAGCAGACTTAAGTTCTCCGGAAGAAATTGCCATTTTTGATAAAGCGAAAAAAGAAGTAGAAGAGTCCGGAATCGTATTTGAAAATGATTTTTCTGTTGTGGAGCTGGCTATGGAGGAGCCGACTCTGGACGATACCATGCCGGACAATGAGCGGCTGATCTGGGCCATTCAGGCAGCGGCGGGAGTGGAAAAAGTAAAACTTACTTATCAGGTATTGAAGAAACTTCCGGATGTACTTCGGGACAATCAGTTCCGTGTCAATGCAGTGCTGAAAAAGAGCGGGCATGGAGTGCTGGTATATGATGTACTTCCTACAGATGAAAGAAAAATCTGCGGCCTTGCAATTGATATCGGTACGACGACCGTGTCAGCAGTCATTCTGGATATGGCAAGCGGAGAGCTGTTGGCGAAGGCTTCCGCAGGAAACGGCCAGATCCGGTATGGAGCGGATGTCATCAATCGTATTATTGAATCTACAAAAGAGGGCGGACGGGAAAAACTTCAAAAAGCCATTATTGAAGAGACGATCAATCCGATGCTAGATGGCATGTGCCGCGCGGCAAAGATTGACGGAAGCAGAATCTATCATATGTGTGTGGCATCCAATACGACGATGAACCACTTGTTTGCCGGTGTGAATGCAGATCCTCTGCGTATGGAACCATATATCCCGGCGTTCTTTGAGACGGACAACCTGTCCGCCTATGATCTGGGTATTCACGTGCATCCGGATGCAAGAATTGTAATTGCACCCAATATCGGAAGTTACGTAGGCGGTGATATTACTGCCGGTACGCTGGTCAGTATGATCTGGAACAGGGAAGAATTCAATCTGTTCATAGACCTTGGTACAAATGGGGAGATCGTGTTCGGTAACTCGGATTTCATGATGAGCTGTGCATGTTCCGCAGGTCCCGCATTCGAGGGCGGCGATATCAGCTGTGGTATGCGTGCAACAGACGGCGCGATCGAGGCATGTACGATCGACGCGAAGACGATGGAGCCATCCTTTAAGATTGTTGGCGACGAAGGACAGAAACCGGTAGGCCTGTGCGGTTCCGGTATCATTGATGTGATCGCAGAGTTATTCCGCTGCCGGATCATCAGCCCAAAGGGCAAATTCGTACGGGAAGGCGATAGGATACGCCATGACCAATATGGAATCGGAAGCTATGTACTCGCCTTCGAAGAGGAAGCAGCTGGACATAAAGACGTGGTGATTAACGAAGTTGATATTGACAACTTTATCCGTGCCAAAGGTGCGATCTTCTCCGCGATCTGTACTATGATCCGTTCTCTGGATTTTGATGTGTCTATGATCGAGAATGTCTACGTGGCAGGCGGAATTGGAAGCGGCATCAACATGAAAAATGCCGTGACCATCGGCATGTTCCCGGATATTGAGATCGAGAAGTTCCATTATATCGGCAACTCTTCCCTGACGGGCGCCTATAATATGGTACTTTCCAGACAGGCAGAAGAGAAAGTGTATGATCTTTCCCACAATATGACTTATATGGAACTGAGTACAGACCCCGGTTACATGGATGAATTTGTGGCAGCATGCTTCCTGCCTCATACCGATACGTCATTGTTCCCGAGTGTGATCCAGGAAGATATTTAGCTCGCGGAACTTAAATGGGAGGTGTTTCCGTTGGAAATAGAGAATCATAAGGAAGAAGTGCCTTTTGAGCACTATCTGGAGAAATACAGTTCACTGGATCCGGTAGAATCGGCAGAAAGATTGAACATATTGTATGATGCGAAGATACAGAAGTTTCGGTTCCGTTTTATGGGGCATGAATACGAAGCAGATTATCCGGTATTTGACGTCCGTCTGCTGGATGCGGAGGATGACGGAAAAGACCTGCTGATGCATCATCTGCCTGCCCGTACCTTCCTTCTCCGTTATCTTTTGGAAGGACAGTATATCAGGAGCAGCGGAAAGTTCATGACATTCCGGGAAGTTCCCACTTACGGTGAACTTTACATACAGCCTTTTACCGGAAGATGCCTGAAACGCCTGACTTATGGTTTTGGCTATAAACTGGAGGCTTTTGCAGAAGCCATGGAGCGGATTCCCGGAGCGAAGAAACTCACCATGGGAGATGTGTCCTATGAATTCGAACTGATCAACGGGTATCAGATGCAGTTCATCTTCTGGGAAGGGGATGACGAATTTCCGCCGTCTGCCCAGATCCTGTACAGCGATAACTTCCAATTCGGATTCCATGCAGAAGACATGGTAGTAGCAGGAGATCTGTCAATTACGACGGTAAAGAATCTGTGCAGATAGGGATCCAGGTTTCCGTCCAGGATATTCAGGCTTCCTGAAATATACTGTAGCGTTTACTTTTGGTAATTTCGCCGATATCGGGTGCCTGTATTTTGACGATATACACAAAGTTGCACATAGTACAATCTGTAGGATGCTAAGAAATTAGCAGTCCTGTATAATGTTGGTATCTTCAAAGGACTGATAATCCTTTGTTAAAAATTAAACAATCACGCAGAATGCGTGCCCTGACGGGAAGAGACAAGCCCAAGGGGAGGAAAGGAGTAATTCTTATGGGATTCAAAACTGACATCGAGATCGCTCAGGAATGTGAGATGAGACCGATCACGGAGATCGCAGCTAAAGCAGGGATCGACGACAAGTATCTGGAGCAGTACGGCAA
>CAMWMT010000025.1 GCA_947175375.1 uncultured Clostridiaceae bacterium
CGGAAGAATTAGAAGATTCAGAAGAGAGTCTGAATACAGATGATACTTTGGAGCCGCCTGTTGAATCGGAGAATGGAGAGCAGGAAGTCGCGTCGGATATGAAACAGAGCACAGAAGAAGAGGAGATTTCTGCTCTGGCAGCTCCGACAATAGCATCTGTTTCTTTGGATCCGGATGTTCTGAGTCTTCCGCTTGATGGGGGTTCAGCAGTATTGAAGGCAAAAGCATATGATGAGATTGGAAGCGAGATTGAGACAGGAGTTACTTTCACATGGTCTATAAAAAATGAGCAGGTCGTAACGGTCGATGCAGATAGTTCAACAGCCAGGATAACTCCAAAAACAACTGGGAAAACAGAGGTGAAGGTTCGTGCAGGCGGAAAAACGGCAGTATGTACTGTAGAAGTAATCATACCGATCAGTTCTGTAAGTCTTGATAAGGTGAGCCTGTCTATGAAGAAAAAGCAGATTACACAGCTTACGGCAACGGTATTGCCAACAGATACGACTGTAGATACAACGCTTAGATGGGGCAGCAGCAATGCAGGAGTGGCTCGTGTAGATGATAAAGGACAGATCACAGCGCTTGCATTTGGTACGGCCAATATTACTGTGGAAACCATGGACGGTCACACAGCAGTGTGTCAGGTTACTGTTCTGGATGAAGAGTGGAGAACTGGTTGGCAGCTGATCAATAATAACTGGTATTATTACAATGAAGAGAGTGTGATCCAGACAGGCTGGCAGAATATTGATGGCAAATATTATTATTTTAGTGATAATGGTGTGATGCAGAAGGGGTGGCTGCAGTCCGGTGGAAACTGGTATTATCTGAATACGGGTGGAGACAGACGGAGCGGCTGGCTTGGTCTGAATCAAAAGTGGTATTATTTAGATGATAATGGCGTGATGCAGACCGGACTGGCAAAAGCGGATGGTCATGTGTTTTACTTTAATGGAAGCGGAGAACTGCAGACTGGCTGGCAGAAGGTGTCAAATAAATGGTATTATATCGATTACAGATCTGGCGCACAGATTGGCTGGAAAAAGATAAGTGATAAGTGGTATTATTTTAATATTAATGGAGAAATGCAGACCAGCTGGCAGAAGGTAGATAATATTTGGTATTATCTGAGCGGAAGTGGAGTGATGCAGACCGGCTGGCAGAAAGTAGATAATGCTTGGTATTACTTGAGTGGAAGTGGGGCGATGCAGATTGGCTGGCAGAAAATCAGTAATAAATGGTATTATCTGAGCGGAAGTGGAGCGATGCGGACCGGTTGGCAGAAGGTAGATAATGTCTGGTATTACTTGAATGGAAGTGGAGAAATGCAGACCGGCTGGCAGAAAACCAGTAATAAATGGTATTATTTGGGCAGCAATGGAGCAATGCGGACAGACTGGCAGAAGGTAGGCAATAAATGGTATTATTTTAACAGCAATGGAGAAATGCAGACTGGATGGCAAAGGGTAAACAACAGTTGGTACTATTTAAACGGAAGCGGTGAGATGCAGACTGGCTGGATCAAGGTAAATGGCAAGCAGTATTATCTGAGCTCAAGCGGGGTAATGCAGACTGGCTGGCAGCCAATTGGCGGGAGCTGGTATTATTTGAACATGGATGGTTCTATGAAGACTGGCTGGATGAAGTCTGGAAATAAATGGTATTATTTTAAAAGCAATGGTTCTATGGCAACGTCTGATACCATGATTGCTGGAAAAAACAACAGTTTTGACAGTAGTGGAGTCTGGCAGGGAGTTATAGAAACAAAGATCCGGGCATATGGTATTGATGTATCCAGCCATCAGGGAAGCATTGACTGGAAAAAGGTGGCAGACGATGGTATTGATTTTGCAATGTTACGTGTGGTATCCGGTAGGATTTCGGAGATGAAACGTGATGATAATTTTAAGGAGTATTATAATGGCGCGCATGATGCGGGGATTAAGGTTGGTGCTTACAGGTACAGCTATGCCACTACAAGGACACAGGCGAGAAAAGAAGCAGATGCGGTTATTAATGCGTTAAATGGTAGGAAACTTGATTACCCGGTCGTACTGGATGTTGAAGACAAAGGTACGATCCTATCAAGTGATCTGAGCAAATCAAGGCGATCAGAGATCATATTGGCATTCAAAAAGGAAATAGAGGATGCTGGCTATAAATTTGCATTGTATGCAAGCCATAATCATTTGAACAGTTATCTGGATATGGATATGCTGGAGGATGTGGATATCTGGGTTGCCAGATGGCGTGATCTGGACAGAGGACACGGATATGATGGTAAGGGAAATGTCACTATGTGGCAGTACAGCAATGAAGGTAAGATTAACGGAATAGCTGGCAAAGTGGATCTGAACGTAAGTTATAAAAAGTATTAAAACTGGAACCCGTCTTCCCCGCCGCTTTGCGGCGGGGTAGTTCGTTATATTCAGGGAGAAAAATATGACAAGTTATGAAATAAGAAAAAAGATAAAAAAAGCATTGGCGGGGACTTTGATCATAGCTAATATAGTCAGTTCCAAGCCAGTGTATGCATCAGAACAGAGGCTTATGATTTCTTCAGAGATGACGGAGACAGAATCGTTGGACAGCAATGGCTGGCATGAATATGGCGGACGTTATTACTATATGGAAAAAGGAAACAGGGTGTCACGAAGATGGAAGAAAATAGAGGGTTACTGGTATTACTTTGACAGTGAGGGATATCGGTATGAGGATGGAGGCTATCAGTTAAAAGTTGGAATTGATGGAAGTGAGAGTACTGGTTGGTATTGTTTTGATCCGAATGGGCGAATGGTGACAGGATGGTATCGTCCACTGTCGTCCAATGCCAGATACTATTACCAGGATGATGGCAGGGCGGCAAAAGGCATGCAGAAGATTGATGGTGTGACTTATTACTTTGGGCGTCGGGGGGAAATGGAAACGGATTATATTTTTGAAAATGTGGAAAGGACCTGCGGGTATTATTTTGGTGCGGATGGAAAACTGACAGCGGTTATAAATCTTGAGCGGGATGGATGGAAAAAAGCATCAGATGGGAACTGGTATTATGTGAATTCCGGAAAGATGCTTAAAAATTGCTGGTATTTTGTTGGGGGTCATTGGTATTATTTTGATGATGGCGGAAAGATGCTTAAAAATATTGTGGTTGAATTATATACATCAGACAAAGGATGGGTCTGCTACAGGTTTGATAAAAATGGCTTCATGATAACTGGCTGGTATCAGGATGAGGATGGAAAATGGTTTGGCTATGATCAAAGCGGCGCAGCGTTTATGGGATTACATACGATAAGGGATAAAATATATTATTTTGACAGGGATGGAATTCTTCAGGTAAATGGTGCGGTATATCTGGATGGGATCCTATATATATATGGTCCGAATGGAGACTGTTCTGTCAGTTCGGGAAATGGCTGGATTTGTGACACTTATTATGTAGAGGAAGGGAATGTGGTTACCGGTTGGAAAAAAATATCAGATAAGATATATTATTTTGATCAGGAGACCGGAAAAAAAGTGTCGGATACTGTGCAGATGATTGATGGAAAATATTATTCTTTCAATCATGAAGGGGTTCTGGAGACAGGGCGGATTACAAATATTGATGATGACCAGCTTTACTGGATGTATGCGAATCCTGATGGCGTTTTGGCAGTCAACGAATGGGTAGAGACAGATGCGGCACGTTATTATTATGATAGCTCCTGTAGGATGGCGACGGGGATTATGACCATCGAAGGGCGCAATGAATTGTTTGGAGCGGATGGAGTCTGGAAGGAGACCCTGGAAACACAGGGATGGCAGGAAGACGATGCCGGAGACAGGTATTATATAAATAATAATGTCTTATTAATAGACAAGACACAGATAATAGACGGAAAATATTATCATTTTGATGAGGATGGTAGAATGATAAAAAACAGATTTTTTGAAAATTACTATTTGGGAGATCAAGGAGCGTTAGTTACAGAACAGTGGAAAACGGATGAAAACGGTTGTCGGCATTATTATGGTTCAGATGGGAGAAGATATGAAAACGGATGGAAAAATATTGATTCATATTGGTATTACTTTAAGGATGGTAATGCAGTGACGGAAGACTGCCTGATTGATGGTAAACTGTACCATTTTGAAAAAAAAGGTGGATCCAGCAGAGAAGAAATTCTTATGGCTGATGGCTGGAATGAGATAGCGGGGCAGGTTTATTACAGGAGAGATAGTCTGTTTTTGACCGGAATGCAGGAGATTGAAAAAGACCGTTACTATTTTTACGAGGATGGACATATGGCATGCCAGACGAAAATTGTAGATTCTGTAAGTAGAAATAGTTATTTTGCGGACCAAAACGGCAAAATTGTCTTCAATGCATGGTGCAGGGATGGAGACGCCGATTACTATGCAGGGAGAGACGGAAGGTTGTTGACAGGATTGCAGATGATAGGCGGTAAGCAGTACTATTTTGATGAAGGAGGGGTGATGTATCACGATGATATATTGCAGGAAGACAACAGTAAGCTATATGTGATCAATCAAAATGGATCTATAAGTGAGATCGTTGAAGCTACTACATCCGGCTGGATATGTAAAAATGGAAACTGGTTTTATGTATGGGATAAAAAGTTTCAAAAGGGATATACAGAAATAGGGAGAAAATCATATTATTTCCTTGGAAATGGGCAGATGGCGGTTGATAGAGTTGTTGAAGGATATGGATATGCTGATGCGGAAGGTCACCTTCATTTAGACTGAGGATCATACGGACTTGGAAATTTTTGTATTGTATGCTATACTGTCATAGAATTACAAACGATTCTGCAAGCGAGTGGGTAAAGGAGCAACAGAGAGGATGTATGATAAATTATATAAGATAAAATCAGATGTTGTAAAAATATCTGAGGGCATGTATTTCTTTATGTTCATACTTCTGACCATCTATTCGATATTGACGATGGTCTGTCTGGATATTGTATGGGAGAATATTGGAGAAGCGGTACCAGTTGTTCATTTTCTGATCAAGAAATTTATCATAGAGCCGGAACAGGTGTTGTTGATTCTTGTGGTGATCCGTCACGTTTTTAGTAAGAATTATAACTGGAAAGAAATGTTGGCAGCGGCTGCAATCTATATGTGTGCATCTCATGCCGTAAAGATCAATGGTTATAAAGAGATTGTTACTGTGATATTATTAATGCTTGGCGCAAGAGAGATTTCTTTAAAAAAAATCATAAAAGTGTATTTTATGGTAGCAGCCGCAGTGATATTTTGTGTAGTTACCGCTTCACAGATTGGCCTGATTGAGAATCTTGTGTATAGGCAGTCGGGGCGTAATCTGAGGATGTCGTTTGGATTTACTTATCCGACCAGGTTTGCGGCGCATATTTTTTATCTTGTACTATGGTATTGGTATTTGAGGGATGAAAAGCTTACATACAGGGAGACTCTGATACCAGTCTGTGCAGGTGTTTTCCTGTGGTTTTTTTGTGAGGCAAGATTGAGCAGTATATCTCTGATGATTCTTTCTTTTGTCATGATATACAATATTTTTCAAAGGAAAAAAGCTTTGAAAGATCTGGTGGAATATAAGATGAATTCTTATTTTGCACAGCTTCTTGCAGTCTCTGTTGTTTTTTTGGCGTCTTTAATACTGCTGCTTTCTGCACTATATTCACCTGATCGACAGATTCTGAAAATGTTGAATGGAGTTCTTTCGAGTCGGCTGTATCTGGGAAAAAAAGCTATTGATATATTTGGTTTTCAGATTTGGGGGAGATGGATACGGCTGGCAGGAAACGGTGGATATCTGACAAGGAACAGCAGATATTTTTATATTGACAGTGCTTTTTTGCGGTTTGGTATTCAATATGGCCTGGTTATGATGTCGATATTTCTTGTTCTGTTCAATCAGATCGGGATGCAGGTAAAGAAATATAAGAAATGGGTGCTTTTGTGGATCATCCTCTTTGCCGGTATCCATGGAATGTTTGAACCGCATATTATCAATATAGCATATAGTCCTTTAATATTTGCAGCATTTGCTGATATACAGAAAGAATCTACTGGGCATGTTGGAGTTAAAAGGAAAAGAAAGAACGAAGCATGAAGAGAATAATAGATCATATCGGAATTATCATATTAATGATTCTGATTGGTGGAATTTTAATTTATGAAAATGAGTTTGCCTTAAAAGAAGCAGAGACTCCGTATATGGAGAGGGATGTGGAAGGATCTGTGGATGGGTATGAAGATCCGGTGGATACACTAGCATATCTGCTGTTTCATATTCAGAATGAGAATCTGGACTATGCGCTTCGATGCTGTGCAGTTGCAGATCTGGCAGAATATTTTGATATGGCGTCATATTTGTCTTTTGTGGAAGAATTTTCCGGTACAGATTTTATACCGCCCTCGGATGAGAAAAGTGGTGCTTACTGGCAGATTTCAGTATCAAGGCTGGCATATGATTATGCTGTTCAACTGGATATGTGTATGGAAGAACTGGTCAGAGGACATGACTTTGAAGTCTATGAGATCGTTTCCAATGAGCCCGATGAACCCGATGGGAGATATTACGAGAGGATGGAAAATATCAGTACCATTCTTGGTGCCAGAGATGTCTGCGAAATGATGGTATATGGTGAGCTGGATGGAACTCCTGTAGAGCTGAGGTTCTCATTGGCGAGATATAAACGATACTGGAAGGTGTTATCTTTCAGTACATTGGCATATTATGAGAGCCGCAAGCCAGATATTCGTATCAGCAGAAAAGATTTAAGCAATGAAAATGTTATGGATCTTGAAAGGATGGCAGAAGATGTGCTCCCACAAAATTATAATCTGATATACAGTCATGGAGAAGAGGATGCAGAGGAACTTGTTTCGAATTTCTTTTTATACCTGCAACGGGGAGATACAATTTCGGCCATGACATATTTTGATATGGGACCTTCTGAGGGAGAGATTCCGGTAACGCTTGAGACTTTGGAACATCAGAAAAAAGTGGCAGAATGGATGCAGGATTTTTACTATCGGATTTTCCTGTATGATGATTATGATATGGCATGGGCGGCACGCCATTTTCTGGATGAACCAGGACATATACCAGAAGAGCTTTATTTTAGAAATATGGTATTTGTGGATTTTACTGTGATTGAAATGACAGAAGAAACGGAAAATGATTGCAGTTATACAGTACAATACTGGTATGATGGACAAAGATTTACAAATGTACTTACGCTGTCTTATACGGATAAATGGAGAATCATAAACATAGAATAGGTGTCTTCAGTATGAGAAAAATAAAAAGAACAGATGACAGGAGAGATATATTTGAGAGTAAGAGACCCGAAACTGGTCAGTATCATTGTTCCTGTGTATAATGTATTTCCATATCTAACGCAATGTCTGGATTCGCTGTGCAGACAGACCTATCAGAAGATTGAGATGATTTTGATTGATGATGGTTCGACAGATGGTAGTGAAATGATTTGTGACAGGTATGCAGAGTTAGACAGTCGGATACAGGTTCTTCATAAGAAAAATCAGGGGGTATCTGCTGCGCGTAACGATGGAATAGACAGAGCAGGGGGAAAATACTTGATCTTTGTGGATGCAGACGACAGTATTCGTTCAGAGCTGGTTGAGGCCTATATGAAAGCGGCGGAGCCTGGGATAACGGTCGTGTGTGGTGCGACGACAAATGAAGAATTATGGAATTCTTTCAGGGCTTCGGATTGGGAACAGCATGTAAAGTATTTGGAAGAAAAACAGTTTATGCATGCCTACTATGATGATCATATTAACCCTCCATTTAATAAACTTTATGATATGGAAGTAATTCTGAAGTATGGGATACGTTTTCCAGAAGATATGAGCCTAGGCGAGGACCTGTGGTTTAATCTGTCTTATCAGGAGAAATTCAGGGGGGGATGGAAAATTATCAGTGATCCGTTTTATTATTATCGGGAGAACCGGGATGGGAGTCTGAGTAACTCATACAGAAGAGATCTGTTTGAGATACAGCAAAGGACAGCAGATGTATTGTATCATTTTATGCAGAATATCGGAATCTGGAATGAAGACAGTCAGAAAGTATATTATGAAATGTACTGGGACAGGCTTTTTCTGATTGTCAGAATGTACAGAGAGTATGAACATACACATTCAGAAGAAAAGAGGCTGAAAGAGATATTATCACATCCGATATGGAAGGAAGTATGGCAGGAGTGTCGGACCAGAAAATTGTTGAACTGGAAACGAAGGATAAAAGGAATATGTTTGATGATATACAGAATGACATTACGATAAGTAAATATCGATTCTCAATTATTGTGCCTGTATATAATGTGAAAGACTATCTGAAAAGATGTATGGACTCGCTTCTTCATCAAAGTAATATGGATGGAAGAATAGAGATTCTGCTGATTGATGATGGAAGTCCTGATGGGAGTGGTGAACTTTGTGACTATTATGCAGAACATTATTCACAGGTCAGAACATATCACAAGGAAAATAGGGGACTGTCTTCTGCAAGAAATTTGGGCATTGAAAAAGCAGATGGTGACTATATTTTATTCGTTGATTCCGATGATTATATTGAGAAGGATACTTGTCTGACGCTGGACAAAGCGTTGGAACAATATGGGAAAGTGGATGCTCTGGTATATGATGGAGTAGAAGATGACGGGGTTCGCCAGATTCATCTGCGAAGACTGCCTGTTGAAAAAAATCAGTGTACAGATGGAAAGACATATCTTCTGGAACATTATCAGATTCGAAATATGAATATAGAAGCCTGGCTATATGCATACAGACGGGAATTTCTTCTGGACAATAGACTGCGTTTTCGGGAAGGAATCCTTCATGAGGATGTAGAGTTTACTCCTCGTGCACTTTTGAAATGTCGGGAGCTTCTAGAACTTCCGGATTGTCTGTATCATTACATGATCCGGGAAAATTCGATTAGTACACAGAAAAATAGAACGAAAAATATCTGTGACCTGTTTCAGACTTTGAGAGAACTGGATGCACTGGCAGAACAGCAGGAAAAAGAACTGTGTCGCTGGATGAAGAATGCGATTCTTGACAGCTATCTGAACATGGTACAAGATGCGAGGATGTATCAGCCGCAGTATCGGATGCTTCTGGATAAACGTTTTTTGAGAAGAAAGGCGGCAACGGGCTGGAACCGTTTCAGGGTTTTGCTTTGCATGCTTAATGTGAAATGGTATTGTATGCTCAATGACTGTTATAAACGTGGAATGACAGGGTTGGAGGTTCCTAAAAACAGAAGAAATGTCAGAGTTTTTGAAGAAAATTAGAAATAACCGGTTTATTAACAATACAAACTGGTTGATTTTTCAAAATATATATTCTATGGGACTGTCACTGGTAGTAGGGGCATTGTCCGCACGCTATCTTGGGCCTTCTAATTATGGTCTGATCGGATATGGTGCATCTTTGGTCAATCTTTTTACTGCTATCAGTCAGCTTGGGATCGACAATGTCCTGATCAATGAGATGATGAAGCATCCCGAAGAGAAAGGACGTGTGATGGGAACTGCTCTGTGTATGCGGGCATGTTCCGCAACGGTTAGCCTGGTCTGTGCGATGATTCTGGTGGTCCTGATAGAGCCGGGAAACCATGTATTATGGTTTATTACTGGAATACAGGCATTTGCCATTGCTCTGAGAGCCTATGAGCTTCTGAATGAGTGGTTTCTGTCTGAGATGAAATCCAAATATTATGTAATAGCGAACATATGCGGACAGACGGTAGTCGGGATATGGAAGATCGTTCTTTTGATCCTGCAGGCATCGGTTGTGTGGTTTGCGGCATCTACAACGGTACAGGTATTTGTATGCGGCGGTATTGTCATTACTGTTTTTCTCTTTACGAGAGATTTTAAACTGGGTTTTTGCTGGCAGTATGCAAAAGATATCTTTTGTCGAAGCAAACATTATGTTCTTGCAGGACTGGCGGTTGCTCTGTACACGCAGATGGATAAAGTGATGCTCGGAAGGATGATGGGAGAGACAGAGGTGGGCTTTTATACAGCAGCAATGACCATTGCCATGCTGTGGGAGTTTATCCCTCAGGCGATCATCAATTCCTCAAGAGTCGTGATTTTGGAGAAAAAAAAGGCAGACGAAGCAGAATATTTTGATAAACTGCAGCTTTTATTGTTTGGAATCAGTATATTGGGCATTCTGGTTGGTGTGGTAGTACAGATCTTCGGGAAGTTGGCTGTGCGTATTTTATATGGAAAAGAGTATATGGCAGCAGTTCCTGTATTAAAGTTGTTAATATGGTCCACTACGTTTGCAATGATCGGTGTGGCGAGAAATATATGGAGTGTGGCAGAGGACAAGAATCAGTATTCAAAAAATTATACTGTTTGCGGAGGAATCTTTAATCTTGTTTTTAATGCGGTTACGATTCCGGTATGGGGAATTTTTGGAGCGGCAGTTAGTACACTGGGTGCACAGATTATTGTAGCTCTTCTGTCACCGATGCTGTGGAAAGACACCAGACCATTTGTAAATTTGTATATGGCATCCTGGAAAAAGGGCTTTTCTTATTTGAAGAAGATTATGTATACAAATCTGTTGAGAGAATAATGAGGAATACAAGATGAAAAAACATTATTCCATACCGGTTGTTCTGATCGTTTTCAATCGTGTAGCACTGGCAGAAAAAATGTTAAAATGTCTGGAAAAGATTAAACCGGAAACATTATTTGTAATATCAGACGGAGCAAGGAAAGACGTGCCTGGTGAACCGGAAAAAGTGGAGCGGGTACGCGCACTGTTTGACAGGCTTTCCTGGGATTGTGAAGTATATCGGGAATATGCGGTTGAAAATATGGGATGTGACAGTCGCGTTCCTACAGGGATCAGCCGGGCCTTTGAATATGTGGACCGTGCTGTGATCCTGGAAGATGACTGTATTCCTTCCATGGATTTTTTCCGTTATGCGGAAGAGATGCTGGATAAATATCAGGATGATCCCAAAATAATGATGATCTCCGGTTCCAATCTGATGAAAAAATATGATATTCCGTATAGCTGTTGTTTTACTGCCAGGACATATACATGGGGATGGGCGACATGGAAAAGGGCGTGGAATCATTACTGTGAAGATGAATCGGAATGGGAGAGGATCCAACAGGATGGTACCCTTTCGAAGACCTATCCCCTGCGGACCAGATACTATGTGAAAAGGGAACTGAACTATTATATAAAAAGAGGGAAGTGTCCCTGGGATTATCTGTGGTGGATCTCCTGCATGGGGACAGGTGGGCTCTGTGCAGTTCCAAGAGTGAATCTGATAACGAATGAAGGATTTGGAGAAGATGCGACTCATACACAGAAGAAAGGGAATTATGAGGGAAAAGTATTTCCCATGGATTTTCCGCTCAGTTATCCGGAACAGGTGAAACGGGATCATAAATTTGACCAGTATGATTCAGGACTGAATCCCCCGTGGAAGATTGTACGGGGATTCAGAAAGATCGCTCGTAAGATTGAAAAAATGGTTAAAATGTTGTAATACTTGTAAATTTAAGGCAAAGATGATAAACTATTACAGAAAATATGGAGAGAGATGACATTAGGAGCATTGGATGTTGAAATATAAAAATAAAAAACTGCTCTGCCGGATCCTGCTTTTGATGATGGCTGATGCGATTATCATTACATTATCAGGTCCTGTGTCGATCTATCTGCGCTATAATTTTGTCTGGGAGTCCCAAGCTATTGTATTTGTTGAACAGATATTTCAGTATCTTCCGTTCAACCTGCTTCTGACCCTGGTGATTTTCTGGGCATGCAGACTGTATCGGGGGATATGGAAATATGCCAGTGCTTCGGATCTGGCTAATATTTTATTGGGGTGCTTTCTGTCAACTGTGACACAGTATCTGGGCATGAGATTTTTGTCTCTGCATTTTCCAAGGAGTTATCCCTTTTTCTATTTTATGATCCTGTCAGCAGGGATCGCGATTTTCCGTTTTATGTATCGGATCCTGGGTTATATTCAGTCAAAGCGGGAAGGAATGCTGAAGGCGGGCAAGAAGAATACCATGATCGTGGGCGCAGGAGAAGCAGGTTATACTTTATTGAAGGAGCTGCAGAACAGCCGGTTTATTGAGCAGAATGTATGTTGTATCGTAGATGACGATCCCGGAAAACGAGGAAAATATCTGCGGGGAGTGCTTGTGGCTGGAAACCGCCATGATATCTGCCGTCTTGCGGAAGAATATGACATTGACGAGATCATGATTGCCATTCCATCTGCAACACATGGTATGGTGCAGGAGATTCTGGATATCTGCAGCAGGACAGGCTGTAAGTTGAAGGTGCTTCCGGGACTGTATCAGCTGGTCAATGGAGAGGTTAGTATATCCAAGCTCCGCAATGTGGAGATCGAAGATCTGTTGGGCAGGGAACCAGTGGATACTCAGATCGACAGTATCATGGATTATGTATCTGATAAGATTGTACTGGTGACGGGCGGAGGCGGTTCTATAGGGAGCGAGCTCTGCAGGCAGATTGCCAGACATGAACCAAAACGTCTGATTATTTTTGATATTTATGAAAATAATGCTTATGATATTCAGCAGGAATTAAAGAGAGATTATCCGGATCTTGATCTGGTGGTACTGATCGGCTCTGTACGTAACACTCACCGGATCAACAATGTGTTTGAACAGTATCGTCCAGACATTGTCTACCATGCGGCGGCACACAAGCATGTACCATTGATGGAGGACAGTCCCAATGAGGCGATCAAGAACAATGTTTTGGGAACTTACAAGACCGCTCAGGCTGCAGATCGGTTTCAAACTTCGCGTTTTGTACTGATCTCTACGGACAAGGCGGTGAATCCCACCAATATTATGGGAGCTTCCAAGCGACTCTGCGAGATGGTGGTTCAAATGATGAATCATCAGTCTGAGACAGAATTTGTGGCGGTCCGTTTTGGAAATGTGCTGGGAAGCAATGGCAGTGTGATTCCGTTGTTTAAGAAACAGATTGAGGAAGGTGGTCCCGTGACGGTGACCCATCCGGATATTATCCGGTATTTTATGACGATACCGGAAGCGGTATCTCTGGTTCTGCAGGCGGGAGCACAGGCAAAGGGCGGTGAGATTTTCGTACTTGATATGGGGAAACCAGTGAAGATCCTGGACCTTGCATTGAATCTGATCCGTCTGTCAGGTTATAAACCATACGAAGACATTGATATTCAGTTTACAGGACTCCGGCCGGGAGAAAAGCTGTATGAAGAGCTTCTGATGAGTGAAGAAGGACTTCAGAGTACAGAAAATGAACTGATCCATATTGGAAAGCCAATTGAATTTGATGAGGAACGTTTCTGTCAGCAGTTGGAGGAACTGGACGAATTGTCCAGACAGGACAGCCCTGACATTAAAGAAAAGGTGATGGAGATTGTTCCAACCTACCATATGGAAGAAAATACAGTGGAAAAGAGGCGCATATAATGGCACACATTTATCTGGCTTCCCCGCATATGAGCGTGGAAGGATATGAACAGGAATATATTAAAGAGGCGTTCGATACCAACTGGATTGCTCCTCTTGGAAAAAACGTGAATGAATTTGAGCAAGAGCTGTCGGCTTATGTGGGAGCGAAGGATGCGGCGGCGCTGTCAGCAGGAACAGCGGCGATTCATCTTGCACTGAAAGCGGTCGGAGTGAAAGAAGGAGATGTGGTCTTCTGTCAGGATCTGACATTTTCGGCGACAGCTAATCCAATTATTTATGAAAAAGCAACCCCAGTGTTTATCGACAGTGACAGGGAAACCTGGAATATGTCTCCAGAGGCATTGGAACGGGCATTTGAGAAATATCCAAATGTAAAAGCAGTGATGCCGGTACACCTGTATGGTCTGCCTGCTAATATGGAACAGATCATGGACATCTGTCGGAAACACGGTGTTCCTGTGATTGAGGATGCGGCGGAAAGCCTGGGTTCTTATTATCATGGACAGCATACTGGAACTTTTGGAGATTATGGTGTGTTTTCGTTTAACGGAAACAAGATTATCACGACTTCAGGT